>CAZADP010000165.1:0-3239 GCA_964483905.1 uncultured Candidatus Bathyarchaeia archaeon
TTCTTTTCTTTAGACAGTAAATCTTTAGCCACCTTCAATCCCTTAGAAGTTATGTCGACGCCTATGAGCTCGACATCATCGCACAACCTAGATAATGATATGAGATCTGTTCCAATTCCAGTCCCGAAGTCAGCAACCATCCCCTTCGGGATGAAATCCATTACTTTAAACTTCTCTATTCTCCTCTCGATAAGTTCGTTCAATTTCTTCAGTCGTTCATCTATTCCCTCCTCGAACTCCTCCACCTCTTTAAGCTTACGCGATACATAGACTTCATTCAGCATGATGCTCCCTCGATAAACTTGAAACCCACTTCATAATCTAACTATCTCTTAAGTATTAATTGTTAATCAGTCATTCCGGAAGATCTTACTTCCGTTGTAATCACAGACGTATCCGAATCGCAAGGTCACTTTCTTTCTTCTTCCATACGGCCACTGCCAACAGCAAAGCCATTGTGAAAAATGCGATGATCAGACCCATTGGATATTCTGGGATCACATACTCTGCCATCAGAGGATAGTGGTCTTGGTCACTCGTGCTGATGACGTAGGGTGAGTCTCCTATACCATCATGATCAGCGTCTGTTCCGTTGTAGTCACTCCAATAGTTCCCTTCAGAAGGATATCCATCATCCCATTCGTTAATGTCTCCAGTTGGGCTTGAAGCCTGAATCGTGTTGTTCAAGAAGTTGTTGTGAAACACAACGTTATTGTAGGAGATGGCAATCTGACAGCCTATTTGGTTGTTTTTTATAGTGTTTCCAGATATGACAGTGCCACTAGTTTTGTCCTGTGTACTAACCACATTTATGCCTACACGGTTGCCTGATATGATGTTGTTGTATATGATATTATTGCTTGTCATCAGGTCGATGCCGACTATAACATTGTCCGCGATGATGCTCCCCTCAATTGTGTTACCACCGAAAGCCCCGGCGCGGGGTCCAGAAACTATTCCAGATCTATTGTTACGTACCGTGCAGTTGGCTATGTGGACGTAGTTGCTATATAAATGGATGCCCCAGTACCCGTCCTGTATCGTGAAGCCTGCAATGGTGACGTTGTCTGCGGAGACAGAGAAGATCCCAATGAACTCGTAGGAGACAGATCCCCGCAAGATCGTCGTCTCTCTGCCTTCGCCAACAACCGATACAGATTTGTTGATCACGAATGCACTCACATTGTAGATTCCTGCGTCCACGGTTATTGTGTGTCCATCAAGCGTCTCATTAGCATTTATCGCGTCCTGAAGTACCGCATAAGTCAGACCTGTCACGATATTGCGAATAGGAAAATCATCGGGAGCCATAGCCTCAAACGGGCCAGTTCTTGCAAAAAGGAGCCAAAGCACGGACATGGCCAAAGAAAGCCTATGGAAAGATTTCCTGACTCCACGCATGATTTAAGATAATCTCTGATTCCACTTAAACATTACGGCTAACTAATTTTTAAACAATCCTTGATACCTTTATGAGAACTTGGACAATTGGATTGCGTATGCCAAACATAAGCCGAATGCTCCTGTAATTTGAAATTGAAGGCGAAGTTTTTGTTGATTATGGTTCTATGCTTAAGTGATGTCTCTGTACGTCTCACTATTAGAACGCCCCCATTGGTGTCCAAAAAGTTTATGTGTTTATATGGAGCATTTAACCATGAAGGCTAGACGAAAGTTGAATCGAAGATCGATCGATCCGATAGTCATTTGCCATATGAAGAAGATCCATACGATATCACCGAGGTTTCAGATTCTGAATTCTACGCCAGTGGAGGTGGGTGATAGTGATGAAAAGTTTGGGACCATTGATCATCGGAATTCTTGCAGTAACGCTTACGATGATAGCGGTGCAGACTCTCTTCAAACCCGCAACTGTCACTGTTCAAAATTCAACAACGCTTTGCAAGGCTGACCTGACAAACTTCGATTGGAGTGGTCAAAATGAAGGTGAGACGGTACTTGTTAAGGACCCCCCTAGTTCTTTCATGTATACTCCACCATTCAATAGATTTTCTTTGACCAGAGGGATTGATGAAGCAACAAGACGTCTCGGTGGCAGAATTCCGGAGCTGCCTACACTGCTTCCTGAAGGCATAAAGTTCGCGGACGTTTATGTGGGTCGGTCGTCATGATAAGCTACAGCTACGACGGAGCTGAAAACTTTAGAGATGATGACATTACAATCGAGATAGTGTCAGCCCCAAGCAGAGTGCCAACGAACGAAGAACTCAGACTCTCTCTGCATCCTTACCAGGAACTGGTTCAAGTAGCTGACAAGTGGATTGTCATAACCGACAAGGCGTTCGGCAGCAACGAAGGCGAACTGATCGTTGTTGCTTCCTTCGTCCACAACGGCCTGTCCTACGGGATCGGCGCCAGGCCTCCACTAACAAAACAAGACGTAATACTAATGATTGAAAGCATGAGAATAGCAGGCTAGAGTGCGAGCCTCGAATCACTTATCGATCGATCGTGGTTTTGCTTTTCATTTTGCGGTTCCTCTGTACTCATTTCGCTTTTCTTTTAGCATAAATCCACTTCAAAAGTCTGGATATTCCATAAAGCAACGTAACGAGGATTATGATCGATACGATCAATAGCATAATCATCGCCATTTCTAAGGCGAAACCACCATCGTTCATTTATGGATCCCTCGTAATTGATTTAAAAAAAAGATAAAAAGTTTAATCATTTTGTAGCGCGCGCTTCGATCTCCGGATAGTGACTGTTTATGATTTCTTTGACTGAAGAAATACTCAAAGCATATCCATGCATTGCCGACTACACTAGAAGCTGTGGACAAAGTGAAATACCTAACAATCCAAGAAATTGTTCGAGAGTTTATTAACAAGGAACACGATGGAAAACTTTTGCCAGTTCAATTTGATAACATCTATTAGTATAAGCTGAACCCCTGATTTCGTCATTCCTCCTGGTCCTGAGTCTTACTAAAAAAGAGAGTTGCGGGAGATTTCGCCACTGGTGTGGAGGGCAATTCCCACCCAAAACCCAACCTTTTTCCAACCATAAACCCCCAAGAGCTAACAAAACCAGAAACATATCAGGCTCCAAATAGAGGGGCCATTCGCAATTGCACGCACACAAAAAACATTACTAAACTATAGCGAAATTGGGCTTCTAGCGTTTTGTGGCATCCCCTTTCTCCTCCAGTCGGCTTTGTCAGGCATTTCTTAGGAGGTGATCCGGCCGCAGGTTCCCCTACGGCCACCTTGTTACGA
>CAZADP010000166.1:0-3195 GCA_964483905.1 uncultured Candidatus Bathyarchaeia archaeon
CAAGAATTGTTTTTTCCGTTTTCGAAGCCTTCTCCTTTCTCCTCGATGACGGAAAGGGCTGCGTGGTTAGCCAAAAAACGATGAAAGCCCTCCACCGCGAACCGGACATGAAGATGAAACCGATGAATGAAAACGAACGTTTCGTCAAGAAAATTCGAGAGGAATTCGCAAAATTCGAGAGAACAATGGAAGAACTTCACTTTCTAAAACGAGTAGCCCATGACCTGAAAAGCTTCAGAGAAATGATTAACCTCAAAAAATACGACTAATTCTTTATAATAAAATCCTTAAATATCATTCATCGTTATTTCTTAGGCGAACGCACAATGGAAAAATCAACGGAGAATATCCAACTCTTCAACACGTTGATGCGTAAAAAGGAAAAGTTCATTCCTCTAGAGCAAGGCAAAGTCAAAATGTACTGCTGTGGACCGACCGTTTACTTATATGCACACATAGGAAACTTCAGAACGTATGTCTTTGAAGATGTGCTAAGAAGAGTTCTAGAGTTCAATGGCTTCAAAGTGAAACATGTAATGAACATCACGGACGTGGGACACCTCACCTCTGATGCTGACACTGGCGAAGACAAGATGGAAGTTGGAGCCGAAAGAGAAAAGAAGACCGCTTCGGAAATCGCAGAATTCTACGCTAAAGCATTCTTCGAAGAAGCAGAAGAACTTAACTTACTCAAACCAACAATAGTCTGCAAAGCCACGGATCATATCGCAGATATAATCGAACTCGTCCAGAAATTGGAGAAAAAAGGTTACACGTACGTAATTGATAGTGGAGTTTACTTCGACACGTCAAAACTAGAAGACTACGGTAAACTTACTGGAATGAACTTTGAACGTTTGAATGAAACCCTAAAGGCTGGAGCAAGAGTAGAGTTTGACCCGCAAAAGAAAAACATAACCGATTTTGGAGTCTGGTTCTTCTCTCCCAAAGACAAGAAAAGACAAATGGAGTGGGACTCACCTTGGGGAGTGGGCTTTCCTGGGTGGCATGCTGAATGCAGCGTCATGAGTATGAAATATCTTGGCGAAACCTTCGACATACACTGTAGCGCTATAGACCATGTACCTATCCATCACACAAACGAAATAGCTCAATCAGAAGCCGCCACAGGGAAGAAATTCGTCAACTACTGGTTACATGCGGCCTTCCTAGTCTTTGGCAAGGAAACAAAAATGGCAAAATCCGAAGGAAAGATAATTACTGTGAAAAACATAATTGAAAAAGGATTTGACCCGCTTGCTTTTAGATACTTATGCATGACCGCTCATTATCGGTCAGAACTAGTATTCACATGGGAAAGCTTGCAAGCCGCCCAAAATGCCTTATTTACCTTGCGAGAGCACGTACGAAAGCTAAGCGAAAACCTTGAAGATAAACCGTTGTTGTCAAACAAGGTAGCCGAATATAGCGAGAAGTTTCTGGAAGCAGTAAATGATGATTTAAACATGCCAGAGGCTCTAGCTATCGTTTGGAAGCTTGTGAGAAATGAGAGGGAGCTTAGCAATCAAGAGAAGTACAAACTACTTCTAGAATTCGACAAGATTTTCGCTTTAGACCTAGCTAGAGAAATGGCCAGAGAAGAATTACCGAAAGAAGCAGAGGAACTTATTCGCAAAAGAGAAGATGCCAGAAAAACCAAAGACTGGAAGACAGCGGACAAAATCAGGGAACAGCTTAAAGCCATGGGCATAATAATTGAAGACACGCCTCAGGGCATCAGATGGAGAATCGAGAAACATTAGATTGTGGAACCGCAAATAACCACTTTAGCAAGGAACTGTATTATGCACGTCGCCAACGCTCCTTTTCAGTCAACTGACGAAAATTTATTTTTAGAGTTGACAGCAAAAATACTAATCATCATTAGAATCAAAAGGCAAGAGGTGTTTGCTCATGTCTCCTGAACTGAGAAGCAAAAGGGTATACGGTGGAATAGAAGGCTACAGTAAAAGAAGCCTACTAAAAGCATGCGGCTTCACCGACGAAGAAGTCAATCGACCACTTGTTGCAGTAGTTAACAGCTGGACCAACATTGTACCTGGGCATGTACATCTTGATAAAATAGCCGACGCTGTTGAGGCCGGAATAAGAATGGCAGGGGGCACGCCCTTTCAATTCCACACAATTGCAGTTTGCGATGGTATCGCAATGGGACATGAGGGCATGAGATATTCCCTTCCAAGTAGAGACGTAATAGCCGCTTCAATAGAGATAATGATAGAGGCTCACAAATTCGATGGCATGGTTCTGATAGGCTCCTGCGACAAAATAGTTCCAGGAATGTTGATGGCAGCGGCTCATCTTGACGTCCCAACAATTTTCGTCAATGGGGGACCAATGCTTCCAGGACACCGCGAGGGACAGAAATTAACAGTGTCGAAAGGATTAGAGTTCATATTTGGAACCATTCTGCTCGGTCAACCGGAAGAGATGGTGAAAGAAGTAACAGAGCTATCCGAATACGTATGTCCTGGAGCCGGATCTTGTCAAGGCATGTACACAGCAAATACCATGGGATGCATAAGTGAAGCGCTAGGAATGTCCCTACCGGGATCTGCTACAATCCCCGCTGTCGATGCAAGAAGATTAAGGATAGCCAAGCAGTCTGGAATGCAAATAATGAAGCTGATAGAAGAGGACATCAGACCCCATGACCTCCTAGTTTATGAGGCATTCGAAAATGCCATGAGAGTAGACATGGCGCTAGGAGGTTCCACAAATACCGTCCTTCATCTTCCCGCAATTGCATCGCAAGTAGGAATAGAGCTGCCCCTCGAATTGTTTGACAAACTCAGTAGAGAGAATCCGCATATTTGTGACATGGACCCCGCTGGACCCTACACTGTTAATGACCTAGATGAGTCTGGCGGAGTACCTGCTGTGCTTAAACAATTAGGAGATTGTGTTCGTCAAGATGTACTAACAGTTACTGGAAAAACCCTTGGAGAGAATCTCAGGGGTGCTAAAGTGCTAAACAGAGAAGTAATTAGACCTAAAGACAATCCTGTTCACAAGGAAGGAGGAATTGCAATATTGAAAGGAACATTGGCACCTGAGGGCGCGGTAGTGAAGCAATCTGCGATTGATCCAAATATGCTCAAGTTTGAAGGACTTGCCCAAGTCTTTGATTCAGAAGAAGATGCCTTAAAAGCTATTATGAGCCGAGAAATAAAT
>CAZADP010000167.1:0-3121 GCA_964483905.1 uncultured Candidatus Bathyarchaeia archaeon
TCAACAATGACTTTTGGGTTGGCATTGTCCTTTCTTTTCTTCGCATTTGCTCCTACATGGCACTTCATACTTTTGGGAATGACGATCAACAGTCTCTGCCTGATTTATCAACCTGCACTTTTCGCTATGATCCAAGATTCTCTTCCCCCTGAACGTAGAGGAATGGGTTCATCTATTATTCAGCTTATTCACAGCACCTTCAGCACCCCGGGTCCCATGATCGCTGGTTTTCTTTTGCTGCAATTTGGATTGGAAGGGAGTATGCGGATTATTTACCTGATTATGACGAGCCTTTATCTTGCTGCAGCGTTCTGGCGACTTAGGCTGAAAGAAACGATGCAAAACACGGAGCCTATCCGCTTTAGGTACTTCGTCTCGTCTTATCCAAAAGCCATCAAAGAAAGCTTCACCATGTGGAAAACATTGCCGCGATCGATGCTTTGGCTTATGGTTTCCCAGATTCTTATCATGTTTGGATTTTCACTCTTTAGCGTCATCAACGCGATTTACGCAAGAGATGTGCTCGGTATACCAAAATCTCAATGGTGGCTTGTTTTCATACCTCTCACAATTACAATGATTGTCGCCTCAATTCCAATAGGAAAAACAATAGACAAGATCGGAAGAAAGATCCCGTTAATCCTTGGATTACTCGCTTTTGACGCCGGCCTCATACTCTTCATCGTAGGAGACCTCCTCATTGTGGCAATTGCAATGATTCTCTTTGGGCTTGGTCAGCTACTATTCATGGCAGCCCTAACAGCCCTCTCGACAGACCTTGTAGAACAAGAATACAGAGGCAAACTAAATGGCTTCATCAACTTCATGAGCTACGTCGCCATGGGACTGGGCATGCTTCTAGGCAACTATCTATACATAACTTTCATCCCACAACTACCATTCTACACAACTATGGCGATAACCATCCCAGCATTCATCACGACAATCTTTCTAGTCCACGAACCCAAAAAAAGAGACAGAAAATGAGCCGTTATGTGCTAGCGTCGCCGTTTTGCTCCAGGGATGGATATCCAAAAAAGAATAGTGCCATTTGAACTCGTCGTCAGCAGTAATTTCGTGTGTATGAAAGAGGTGGGCCCGAGGCGATTTGAACGCCTGACCAACAGGTTATGAGCCTGTCGCTCTAACCTAGCTGAGCTACGGGCCCGCTTCCTAGCCTTTATCCATTTAGTATGTTATTTTCGGATTTAATTTAAACGTTTTCTGCATTTTAAGCTATTCTTAAAAGGATTAAGAAGCTAGTGGCTTTGCGTTCGTTCATGATGATACAGGTATTCTTGGGCGTAGCCAGCGTATTCTCCAAAATATTTCCGACCGAATAGATTCAGCTTTTCGTATTCTGACTTGGCAATCGATTTTTTATCTGAAGTTTTTCTAATAAGCGCGGTTGGGACATGGTTTGCGTAGTGTTTGAGGATGACACGTTTTATCCAAACATCCACCGGAAACGCTTCAAGTTGTTCAATGGAGAAGAGCAATACGCAGTCGGCAACCTTCAAGCCGACTCCCGGAAGCGTAAGTAATTCATGTCTAGCCTTCTCGTAGTTTCTTCTCTTCAAATTGCCAGGGTTGAAAATGCCCTCATGAACTTTTTTTGCAGTTTCTGAAACGTACTTTGCCCTATAGCCCAAACCGCATTCAACAAATTCCTTGAGGCTTGCCTTTGCCAGTCTTGTAGGTGTTGGAAAAGTCTGAAAACTGTATCCGTCAAAAGGCGATTTGTCTCCGAATTTTTTAGAGAGATTAAGAAGCATTTGTTTTATTGCTGGGATGTTCTTGTAGGTTGCGCAAATGTATGAAATCAAACATTCCCATGGGTCCTGACGCAGAATTCTTAAGCCTTTGAACTTTTTGATGGTACGTTTGATGTGTTTGTCCTTGCTAATCTGTGAAAAGATTCTTGGCAAATTGTCGAGTAGCCCAAAATAGTTTTTGACGAAGCCATCATCTGCGTTCTCAAATTCCAACTCGTCGCCGACTTGGCGTATCTTGAAAACGTTTTCTTCCACAACGCCGTACCACCAATCGCCTCTTTTATCCCAAGTAAAAACTTGACCGCAACAAAGAGTAGAATCCAAATTGAATGGACATGAATGACTTAGCCGAATTTTCATTCGATTTTCACTTTTTCCACAGCTTAACAGACTTCTACAAGATTGTTTTACTATTGTTTGACGCTTTGAACTATCGCCTTTTTAAGGTCTTCCTTGGTCTTTTGAGGTTTCCAACCAAGTGTTCTTTGTATCTTGTCGGTGGAAAGAAGATACAGATATCTCTTCGGTCCGGTACTTAAGCGTACGGGATCCTTGACTATCTTAACCTCACTTTCTGAGTTGGTTAATTGAATGAGGAGTTGATAGAGTTCACTGTAAGATATGTAGGTGGCGGGATTTGAAAGGTTGAAAATTTGGCCACAAGCGTTTTTGTTTAGGGCAGCAAGCAAGAAGGCTTCAACTACTTCATCTATGTGTATGCTTGCATAACCATCGCCCTCTATCACTTCGATAGTCTCTCCTCTACGTACATTTTCAATGAACCTTTTACTGGGCAATGCCTCGTTCCCAGAGAACACGAATTCAATCCGAAACACTGTAACTGGTAATCCATGTTGGTGATAATATAAAAGGCAAAGCTTCTCGATAATGAGTTTTAGTATGCCATATGCGCGTCCAGGATCGCCATCCCATATTTCAGGTTTGCAGGCAGCTTCTTCATCAACAACCATAGATTTCGACTCTCCATATACAGCGCAGCTGCCAGAAAAAAGAAAGTGCCTCACGCCTTGGGATCTAGCTGCTTCCAAGAGGTTAAGCGTACTCCTAACGTTAATATCAAATAAATCCGCAAGAGGAAGCGTATGCCTCCAAGTATGCCCGTTCCAGTTAATTGCCAAATGGTAGATAACGTTTACATCCTCAACAGCTTGTTCAACGATGCTTTTATCGACCATGCCACCATGCATATCGTCGCGTCCGATGCCTATGAACTCCAAGTTTCTGTTTTTCTTTCCTTCAAATGGCCCGTGTCTATAATCAAGAACTTTGACTCTGCATCCTCTCTCTAATAATGCGCGCACGAGTCTAGAACCGATAAAGCCTGC
>CAZADP010000168.1:0-3092 GCA_964483905.1 uncultured Candidatus Bathyarchaeia archaeon
GGACGAGAATTCATACAAGTGGCTAAAAAAGTTGTAGAGACGAAACCAATTCTGGTTCTCAAAGGCGGGGTGACAAAGGAAGCGGCTCGAAGAGCCCTATCTCACACAGCATCCATAGCTGGATCAGACATCGTGTTTGATGCGGCATTAAAGAAGGCTGGAATCATTCGGGTAGAGGATGGCGAAGAGCTAATCAATTCTGCAGTCGCATTGGCAAAGCAGCCCGTCTTACGTGGAGATAACGTAGCAATAGTAAGCAACGTGGGTGGACCAGCCATACTTGCCGCAGACGCCACTGTAAGAAACGGGCTGAAACTAGCGGTTCTGTCAGAAAAAACCAGAAAAGAAATTGAAAGTCACTACCGAGGGATAGAAGCGGTTAACCCCATCGATTTGATTGCGGATGCGAGAGCTGACAGATACTCCGTTGTTTTGGATTTAGTCTTGTCAGACCCCAACGTGGACGGGGTCATGGTCATAAACATGCTGAAATCGTGCTTTTTCGAACCCGAAGACGCATTGGCAATTGCTAGAGCTATGGAGAAACACGCAGAGAAACCCATGGTGGATGTGGCTCCGGGTGGGGAAGACTTTAAACTTGTTCATAAAGTATTGCGGAGCACCAACATCCCTGTCTATAATCTACCAGAGAAAGCCGCCAAGGCGCTAAGAGCACTACGAATTTACCATACAATCGTGGAGAAGCACTCGTATGTCCGTGGTTAAATAAATAAAAATGGGTGGGGGTTGGTT
The DNA here is from genome assembly GCA_964483905.1 of uncultured Candidatus Bathyarchaeia archaeon. Lineage (GTDB taxonomy): Archaea > Thermoproteota > Bathyarchaeia > Bathyarchaeales > Bathycorpusculaceae > CAZADP01. The sequence goes on from CAZADP010000168.1 coordinate 754, forward strand.
GTTACTTTTTCGCTATACCCAGTGCGCCGCCAATTATCCCTAAGATTAAGCCTATGAGGAAACCGCCGCCGATGAAGATGCTGAGGATCGAGAAGATGATCACTAGGATGCCGCCGATGACTTCTCTTCCGGGCATGTAAATCAGAATCGCACCAATGATAACTAGAATGGCAAAAACTATGCCTACGGCTCCCATGCCCGCTAGCACCCCTGTGAATATGCCTAATCCTAGCGACTCGAACAGACCTGCTCCTGCGACCCAGAGTAAGCCATTTATCAGTATGAGAATGCCAGCGATGAGTGATATGATGAACCCTGCAATTGCTTTCTTCTGCTTCACTTCTTCAGTTGCCATGTTTTCCCCTTCTTTGCCATATATTCAGCTCATTTGAATTTAAATCCTTCTAAACCAGAAGCCTCTAAATACTTATCTTCTTACATTGAATTTGTATAAGAATAGATTTAGGGGTTGATTTACTGTCTAACCTAATTTTTAGAGCTCTACTTTCGGGGATAAGTTGGGATATGATTATTCGAGTATTAGGATTGAGGGAACGAGTTAAGGGAATCGGAGACGGAAATGTCGAGGGATATCGATATACTATTGTTCAACGTGGAAACGAAATCCTGATAGTTCTGCCCGATTATACGTCTAGAGAAGAATGTCACGAAGTAGCGAAAAAAATTCTGTCACAACTAGCGCCGAAATCTGAGATTCGGGTTGCAACCATAGGTTATGCGTCAGCTCATTGCAATTTTTGTCTTAAGTCAACTTCAATGCCCTATCACTGTCACAGGTGTAGAGGCTGGTACTGTGAAAGCCACAGACTTCCAGAAAAACACAATTGTCCTGAAGAAGAGGAGAAAACAGAAAAGACCGTTGAACGATTAAAACCCCAAAAACAGGAAAAGAAAAAAGAAATAATCATAGCAGAGGTTCCATGCGGCTAAACATAGAAACAAGGAATAAGGATTTCAATGCCATGTGAAGAAATCGAAGAAAAAGTCTTGGACATCTGCAAGCGGATTGCTGGTGCTCGAGAGATCATTGCAGCATGCTTCTTTGGTTCGCAAGTATATAGGTACACCGACCACAAAGCCGACGTAAATGTTCTGCTTGTGCTCAAAGGTTTTCGACTTGGATTAAAAAGTTACCAAAAATCTTTGAACGAAACAAATATGTTGGTTGTAGCAGTTGACAAGGGTGTCTTCGAACGGGATGTGGAACAGGGATGGTTAGGTGAGTTTGTTGCTGACAAACTCACCTCTCCTTATCAAGCAATTGTAAACAAGGAATATCTATGGCAAAAAGACGTTCAAGTGAAGAAGCGAATAGTCCAAGAACTTTTGGAAAACATGGTTGTGGAATATCCTGAGTTGTCCCATGAATTCCTCATTAAGACAGAATATTTCATGTACAATGCCATGAAGCTACGGGCTCGATTGTTCCCGCCTATAACCTACAGTTACCTCAACATGCTAGGTAATGACGTTAGAACCAAAAACATAAAATCTATAATGGATGGATACCTCCGAGCACTCGAGGAGTTAGCCGAAGAGAACAAAATAGTCTTCTCAAATGAGCACGTCAGAGTTACCCAAAACTTCATCAAAACCATCAAAGAACGAAAACTTCGAATCCCCATCTTCCTCAAATCCATCCAAAGAGCAGCACTCACCCATCTAGTTAGCTTTTTCCCAAAGATCACAGATCCCCTCGCAAGTGAAGAAGAAATTTTTATGACAAAACATGGAGAGGTCGAAACAGAAGAACTGAGTTCTCAATTTGAAGAGCCTGAAAAATACATACTGATGCCAACACCCTTTGGACCAGTAACACTCTCTGACGAGACTACAATCGAAGATTTTGTTAGAAAAACCCTCCCAAGCGGAGAGGTTTTAGACATGAAGATAGAGAAAATAGGAGGTGTTTTGAACGATGTCTATCAGCTTAGACTTCGAAAAGACAAGGAAGAACAAAGAATTGTGGTGAAAAAGTTTAAGGATTGGCACGGGTTCAAGTGGTTTCCACTCGCGCTATGGGCGGTTGGCACAAAGGCTTTCGCGGTTCTCGGGCGGTCAAGATTGGAAAGAGAATACGCCATTAACCAGTTCTTGAGCAAAGAAGGATTCCTTGTCCCCAAGGTTCTCTACGTAAGCCCGCAAGAGGGCTTAATCTTTGAAGAATTTGTTGAGGGAGAAAACTTAGTTCGCGCTATCAAACGGATTGTTTCGTCCAAGAGCAAGCAAGCCACAGCAGATGTTGGTCTAGTCAGGCAAGTCGGTAAAAAAATTGCTGAAGCCCATAGGTTAGGAGTTGCCTTTGGAGACTGCAAACC
>CAZADP010000169.1:0-3090 GCA_964483905.1 uncultured Candidatus Bathyarchaeia archaeon
AACTTTGGAACGTTGTAAATAACTATTGGAAGATCAACGGTTTCCAAGATAGTCCTGTAGTGCTCATGCATCTCTCTGTTCGTCAGTTTGAAATAGAAGGGCGTCACTATAAGAGCCGCATCAACACCCACGTCTTTCGCGTCCCGAGTAAGCATGATTGTTTCTTTAGTGCTCATGCTTCCTGTTCCCGCGATCACTGGAAATTTTCCATTAACCTCATCAACAACGGTTTTGATAACCTTCATCCGCTCTTGCCGAGAAAGGTACGGGGCTTCACCATTACTTCCACAAGGCACTAAGCCAGAAATTCCGCCTTCCAACCAAAACCTAACACAAACTCTAAGAGCTTTGATGTCGAGTTCGCCTTTACGTGTAAAAGGCGTTACATGAGGTACAAATACTCCGTTTAAAAACAGTTTAGGCATGTCTTTCCACTCAAAATTCTAAGGTACAAGAATCGTTATATAAGCGTGGCATTTTTGTTCAGCGCGCTCGTGTATTAAGTATTTACAGCTTTCATGATTTCTATTTCTGAACTAATGAGCACATGTTAAATTGTGCGCTGCCCTATCTAAAGTAGCCGCGCGCCACGTTCATGCTTTGATGAACTCTGTCTTGATCTCTTTCAGTGAGATTATGGAACTGGTTTTTTCGATGCCTTTTTCTTTGGAAATCACGTTCTTCAAGATACTGAAATACTCATCTTGATCTTTTGTTCGAACTTTCACAATCAACTCCCAGTCTCCTGCTACTATGTCGACGCTTTCGACTTCCTTATGTTTAGCCAAATCAGCGGCAATTCTTTCAGGATCACCGTATTCGCCGGAAGAAAGAGCGATGAGAACGAATGCACAGAATCCCTCACCGATTTTCTTGTAGTCAAATGCAGCTTTGTATGTTTTTATTGCGCCTTCATCTTCTAGCTTTTTAATGTTGTAGTGTATGGTGGTGGACGGCTCATTTATCGTTTTGGCTATTCTCGCGATTTGTGGTGTGCAGTAGCCCTCTTTGAACAGTCTTATCAATTTAGGTTTTATGTTCTTCATGATATTGAATGATGTTCAATTTCTTAAGAGTTTTTCGCCACATTTTCGAATTTTCTTCAGATACATAATTATCGATGGTAGACTACAGAGCTAGTCAGGAACAGATCGAAGGGTGATTGATATGGAAATAAGATCCAGACTAGGTGTAGGAGCAAAAAACAATTATGGGATCATCGCAAGTCTTGGAGTTGCCTTGAAAAGAGTTGCTCAGATTCGTTTACCGACTTTGAGTGAAGGCATATCCGTCGACATGTTCGTCTCAAATTACCTTCCCTATGACGCAGCAAAAACCTACAGAACAATCATGACTGAGTTCGATTGCAGACGAACGCAGACCGTAGTAGAGGTGCAACGACATCTATTGCGCGGACTCTAGGACGAAATGAAGCACCCTAGGCTGATCTCTGGCCATGCGCAAGAAACGTGAGACGCCAATAGACTCCGACTATGTTTGTGCTCCTAAGAACTTGAACAGAAGAGGATGGAGCGTCAGAGGAAGCATTGAAACAGTTCGGAAAAAGGGAGGAAACCTTTCAAAAAGCCCCGTTTTTTTATGTTTCTGTCATGGGCGCGCACGCCACAGGGTTTCGTTTCCAATGGGTAGGTCTGAATGGGAAGATTCTACTCGTCGAATAGTTAAAGAAGGCTTAGTGCGCGCGGCTAGAACGAGGAAGAGACGGAAAAGGAGAACCTAGAGAGAAACAGCGCTCGCTGAACTTGCAGCATTGAGCTTTTCCTTTGCATCACCTCGTCGTCATCTGTGATTTTCCAATTTCTATTTTCTAAACAAGAAAAAATCTTAGAAAACTAGAAACTTAATCGTTACCTGAATAGATGATGCTTGACAGATGATGGTGTTGGGAAGTGATACGTCAACAGAGAGCTTTGAAAGAGATTCGCCTAATGTGCTTTTACGCCTTGCGCGCGTTCCAGAATTAAACCATAGAGCGAAATGGTAAACAAGGGCACGTGAAGAAAAGCAACCCAGAATGGATATCCAGGAATTATTGCGGGTCCGACTAGGTTCAATAGGCCGATATAGGCTCCTACGACACATAGAAAGCGGTATGCTGGTTTATAGACGTTAGGATAGCATAAGCTCAAAATGAAAACTATTACTGGGGCTGTGAGGCAAAAGGCAAGACCATATTGTGATGTCAAAAGCAATAGCGGATTGAGGTCCGGTTGTCCAAGGTCATTCATAGGAGACCAAAATGATAGGACAGCTAGAGGCATTGCCCAAAATCTCCATTTTTGTAGCTCTACTCGCGCAACTTCATTCCCGCGTCGAAAGATTGCTGGAACAAACAGAATGCCTACGATGAGTATGTGTATCAGATTGTTGAATATGACCACGAACCCGAATTTCTCGTTGACAGTTATGTTCTGGGCAAATGCCATGAAGACGAAATTGACTGCGAGATAGGCATAGAAATACCTCGATACCTTCATGTTGAACTTCCAAAGAAGAATCACAAAGATTATTGTAGCAAGATGAAATGCAGGTGCCAGCCAACTGTATGGTTTGAGCGCTTCTCTAACAACTATTCCCATAAGTTCTCCTACTTGTCCGTAGGCCACAGTCTTGCTTGTATAAGGTGGGATAAGGAGAGGAATCAAAAAAAGAAGCAGAAAGAACCACCACTTTGTTGTAAGACCTCTCCAATCAAGAATTGGCATACAGACCTTAGATAATGCATTTCCAAATTAAAGCTTGATGCAGTGTATTTTCAGCCTTCTCAACAATAAATCTGACCATTGCTTGCACCAGACTTGTTAAACTCCGCTCGAATGCGCGCGCTACGCTCTGAAAGTGGTCTAAAGCTTATTTGAGAAAAGATCTATTGTTTTTTTATGGTTCGCCTGTGGTTTGACAAGGGTACACTTCTGTTGGCTGGAGAAATCGGAACTCCATACGGCAGGTGGGACCCTAGGGTTGGTTGCTACAGGATTAAGGCAATGGATTATGGGAATGTGTTGGATTACTTAGAAGAAAGCAGAGTTCCATACCGAGATGAGGTTAAGAAGCTTCCTCCTCTTGAAC
>CAZADP010000170.1:0-3064 GCA_964483905.1 uncultured Candidatus Bathyarchaeia archaeon
CCTCCACCCGTTCCGCCCGTAACAAACCCCGGAGTAGGAGGTGGAAAAATGAGATTTAGCACGAAACATCTAGCTTTAACCGCCATTTTTGCAAGTTTATATGCTGTCCTTGTTTTGACTTTGTCAAGCATTAGTTTCCAGCTCGTCCAAGTGAGAGTTGCAGACGCTCTAATTCCGTTATCCATTGTGTTTGGATGGCCAGCGGTAGTTGGTGTTACTGTTGGTGGAGCCATAGCTAATGTCGCCAGTCCTATGCCAAGCGTCCTGACAGATATTACTCTTGGCTCTCTCGCAAACCTTATTGCTAGCATTATAGCATGGAGAATAGCCCTTTCGAAAATGACAACCCAGACTGTGAGCGAGTTTATTGGCTGTGTAGCCGCAACCGTCGTAGTAACTTTTACTGTTGGGACTTACTTGGCAATATTGACTGAAATGGAACTATGGATTTGGTGGTTAGGCATAGGAGTTGGCTCACTAATCAGCATCAACATTCTTGGATGTACACTGGTTCAAGTGATTAAAAGATTGCCAATAAAAACAAGTATTACATAAATCTCTCTAATTTCGTCAACCCTATTATCTCATCGAAGTCCAAGCCTAACGCGTCCAAAACCTGATCGAAAGTCGAATGGAGATAGGCAATGTACTTATCAACATCAATTTCGTTTTTAGTTGCGAGCTCAACGGGCTTCACATGCGGTTCTTTGGCAACCTTGACGAAGCTTATCAGGTCGCCAGCCTTAAGCTCCATTCCGTTCTTCTTCAGAATCATTGCGGCTTTCACATGCTGGGGCGTTGTCTTCGTGTAGTGTTCTAGTTCTTCGCCTAAAACCACATTGAACGCAAGCTCGCCGAGACTCTCCCATTCCCGCCTCTTCAACCGCATATAGCAGTCACGAACAATTTCAGCCATGTCCTTCTTCGCCTTCTCAAAATCCTCAGGGCTTTTCACAGTTGCAAGGCGTTCTTTCATCCTGTCGAAAGCCTTTTTGATGAAAACCGGAATGTGTCGTTTCTTGCCTGTTAACCCTTTCACGTCGACTGTTCCATCTTCCAAAACGCCGAGATAGTTTTTTTTGCGCGAGCTGAAGGCAACATATTTGTAGATTTTGTCCACATCCAAGCTCATTTTCAGTTCGTGCTCAGTCCAGTGGGACAGTTCTTCGATTTGCTTTTTCGAGGGGTTTTTGAGAAAGATGCTGTCTGTGTCGCCGTAGAGCACTTGAATGCCGAGTTCCTTTCCCTTGTTGAGTATTTGAGTGATTGAGTGCCTCCCGATAGCCGCTGTGGCTTCGGCAACTGGTGGGCAGTAGAGGTCGAAGCTTTCAGCTCCGAAAACTCCGTAGCTTGCGTTGAGAATAACTTTAAGTGCTCCTTGGGTGATGTTGTACCAGCTTCTCAACTCTGCGGGCAATGCCTTGTCTTTTGATTTTAGTTTGTACCACTGCACCCGCAGGTCTCTAAGTGAGCCGACTAGTAGACTTTCCAGGGCCCGTTGTTTGGTGCAAACCCAGTGAGGAGTGTCTGGGATAAGGTTTGTGTGGCATTCTGAGTGCGGGCACCGAATGGATTGGTAGCCGAGGTTCCACACTTTTATTATTGATGGGTACAGGCTCTGGAAGTCCATGTCTGCCACGTTGAAGTGGACGCCTGGAACGGGTTCGACGACTATTGCACCTTTGTATTTTTTGCCTTTGATTATGGCTTTCGTTGCAGTTTTGCCTTTTTTGGCGAGTATGTCTTCAGCGTTTGGGATTAGCATGTTTCTTCTGCGGTGTTCTCGGTGCATGAAGTTTCGTATCCAACGTGATACGCCTTGGCGGCTTACATCATCCATCGGCATGCTACTGATTCTAGCAAGAACAAGAATGAGTTTCAAAACTAACTCGTCCTCAAAACTTGTGAGTTTAAATGTGATCTCTGCGTCTCTAAAACAGTATTTCGCAAGTTCTGTGTAAGTCAATTCGCCTAAGCTTTTTTCCAACCGTACTTTTTCCATTCCGATCAGGGCTTTGCCTACGTCGTCGAGTGTTACGTCTCTATAGCGGTTGTTGAAGGCGTAGATCTGGATTGAGCGGTTGAAGAAAAACTTGTACAGATCGATGTGTACGCCATATTTGAGCAGGCAGACACGTTTGCCAACTTCTATCGGAATCTCATTCCTTCTGAAACCCATGTTCTGTGCTCTATGAGCCAGATAGCGTAAGTCAAAATCGTCGCCATTAAAGGTTATAACGAAGGGGTAACTCCACAAGGCGTCAAAAACAGTCCTTATCAGTTTCTCCTCTGAGTCAAAATATTCAAGCTGCACATCCGTTGGCAAGCGCTCTGTTCCCTCACGAACCCCTTCTCGTTTCAAAAGTAAAACTTTCTTTTGTCCATCTGAACTGCAGAGCGAAACGCAAATGACTTGATAAGCTGCTTCTCGGGGATCTGGCACTCTTGTTGGTATAGGAGCGCAAACTTCTATGTCGATGGCTACACAGTGAAACTTGGGAGCCGGATATTCAAGAAGCCTGGCCCATTGTTGGATATACTGCATTTCCTCAGTTGTAGCGCCTTTGAAAAGGCCCCGTATTTGCTTGACTATTTTTTCTGTTTCTTCCAAGGTTTTAGGGACGAGATTTCCGTCTTTGACTTCGTAGATCATTCCGGGTAAAAGGTTTCTATCGTAAATGTAGGATTGGTAATACTTTATTTTTGATTCCCAGACCTTAATCTCTTCTGAGGCAATTGGGGTGTCTGAAGCTGTTGGGAAATCTTCTGGGATTATGTCTCTTATGCATCCTTTTGGGCGTCCGCCGATAGCCAAAGGATCTCTGGCGACAATTTCTGTTACTTTCACGTTTCTGTTGAGCAATGGGTCAAGCTTTTCCACTATTTCGAAATGATCGAAGCCAGGATGCTGGGTTAAACGGCTTATTTTTTCTAGTTCATATTGTGAAAGGTTGGTTAGGCAATATGGCTTGTGTCCAGTGTTGTCATACCAGAAATAGATTTGACTTGATACTGGCTCGTAGAGTTTGACGAGGGCTTTACCAGCCTGTCCGTCGTAAGTGGC
>CAZADP010000171.1:0-3059 GCA_964483905.1 uncultured Candidatus Bathyarchaeia archaeon
CTTTTCTACTTTAGGCAAACCTTTGTTGTCTTTCAGTTTTTCAGTCCAACTCTTCTCCCCTGAGATTAGTTTCCAATACTTTCAATAAGCCTTAAGCCCAAGCATTAAACTCTTCGTTTGTTCAAAGACTATCTAGGAAAAAACAAAACCTGCTAGGATCTCTTCAAAGCTATCTTGGCTAAAAACGATGGGGGGGTACTGAATTTAACCGACCTGCAAGCAACAAAAAGCAAGCCTGTTTGTGGACCAAGCGTGAGCTGACGAAGTAGGGTTGTCACACAACATCGTGCGGACCAACAGTATGATACCCTACCTCATAGCCTTCTTTTTCGCAAAACTCCAGAATTTTGGAAACGGCTCTCAAATCTATTGCCCTTATTTTCTCTTCTTCGGGTCCAACAACTTCGATGACGACACCAAGACCGCCAACTCCACAGCAGGCATATACGTTCTTGTAAACCCTTATGTCATACTCAGGCGGAATTCCAGTCTCTTTCACGACTGATTTGATCCTGTCTATCAAAAAGTCGATTTTGCGCGACTGCATCGCTTTAACAAAATATATTTCTCTGCAACCTATTTTAGGCATTCATATCCCTTTGAAAGCTATCAGGGTGACAGTCTCCTTTATCCCCGGGATTCTACGAATCTTTTCAAAAATGAAACTATCGAGTTCGTCCATATCTTTGAAGGAAACTTCAACATGTAAGTCGTACACACCGTAAGTAGGAACCGCACGCCGAACTCCAGCCAGTTTTCTGACTTCTTTCAGTACATCTTCGTCTTTTCCAGCTTCTACTTTTCCTAATACAAATGCAGCGATCAAATCTGAACACCCCTTTGAAACCAAAGCTTTCGTAGAAGTTGGTAATAAAGATAACTACAAAGCATGCGCAGCATCGGGACTTCTTTTCTTTCTAAAACAGTACAGACTTAACATCCTCAGTTATTTCTTAATCGCACTGACAGAATGGGAGCTTGAGGGTTTACAGTCAATGGGCCCACCCCTATGTTATGCAACGACAGCAATAAGACTGGTAAAAATCACACGGCTTGCAGACGCTTCGACTGGTCGCACCAAAAGCTAGCATTCTTTTCCCATGATTTGGCATGCCAATGCCGAAAGTTAATATGTGAAATCTTTTATAAGATGCAATCATATCCACTAAAGGGGACTGCCATGTTTAAACTCAAAGTGGCTGACGCCAAACTCTTAAGAGACATTGTCACAGCCATATCCATCTTGGTAGATGAGGCCACGTTTAAACTCGAGCCTGAAGGCTTAAAACTGCGAGCAATGGACCCGTCGCGTGTTGCTATGGTTGATTTCGAGTGGCCCAAGACTATTTTCGAAGAATACTCATGCACGGAAGCCGCAAAAATGTGCATTAACATAACTGAATTATTAAAGCTGCTTAAACGAGCTGGAAAGGACGAAGTTCTGGAACTTTCTCTTGATGAGAAAACTGGACGATTACAAGTGAAAATAACAGGAAAGTACACACGAAACTTCACAATGCCAACGCTTGAAGCCTCAGAAGAGGAGGTGCCGACACCAAAAATCACGTTCACTATCAGAGCTAAAGCCACAACTGAAGGTTTAACCCAAGCAATCGAAGACGCACAACTTGTCAGCGACCACGTCCGAATCGAAGCGGACACGGAAAAACTAGTTTTCAATGCCGCTGGGGACCTCATGGGCGCAACAATATCAATTCAAAAAGGGAGCGACACGCTCCTAGACTTAGAAGCCAAAGAACCCTCGAAAGCAACGTTCAGTCTAAGCTACCTATCAGAAATCATAAAGGCAGCATCCGCAACATCAGACATAGCAACGCTGGAATTTTCAACAGACATGCCAATAAGACTAGACTTCCAACAAACAAAAGAGGGAAAACTAACGTTCTTTCTAGCACCGAGAATCGAAACAGAATAACGTGAAGCAAAATGCAGCTTGCAAAGGCCAAATTCACTCAAAATGATTTAGCAAGATATCCCTTTCTTAAAGAAACAGCGGAATACGTGAAGAAACTAAACTTGAAAATTGAAGATTTGACAAATCCAGATTTCGCAAAGGTTCTTGAACGCGCTGAGGAAAGGGTTGAAGAAACAATCTTAGATGCCTCGGTCACTAAAAAACTGCGCAATGAGGAGATTGAAATTCTATCATTTCCAGTTGCAATCATGTTAGCAGTGGCCACTGAGAATCCCTTCATTAAAAAAAGATATGCCCTCGCAGAGGCAAAGCAAGCGTACAATGACATGAAAATTGAAAACAAAGATAGAATCTTGGCCATTGCACAGAATTTTGGATGGACGCTCGCGATAAACAATGATGCCGAATCACCCTATGAGTTCACACTTCACTTCGCAGATTACCTAAGAGACACAACAAATCTGCGAGAGAAAAAGTGGAAACTGGTCAACCGTCTTTTGTCAAATGGGAATGTCTACTTAACAAGAAACGAAGCTGCAAGGCTTCTAAGCGAAGAAATCCGCAAACATCTTGAAAGACGCGTAGAAGTGAAAGAGACACCGAAATTTCCACCAAGAATAATAGAAATCGCGCAAAAATTGAAGAAACTGTCGGCGGAAAAAATAGATCAAGCTGAAACTGAAGAGCTGCCCAAATCAATAATACAGACGGCCTTTCCACCATGTATAAAAGCCCTTTACCAAGCAATCTCATCTGGACGCCATCTTTCACATATCGGCAGATTAACCCTAACATCTTTTCTTATAAACATTGGAATGCAACCGGAAAACGTGATAGAATTATTCAAGAATTTCTCAGATTTCAATGAAAGGATGACCCGATACCAAGTCGAGCACATCGCAGGAGAGAGAGGCTCAAGGACTAGGTACATTCCGCCAAAATGTGAAACGCTAAAAACTCATGGCGTCTGCACAAACCCTGACGAACTGTGTCAAAGAATACGCCATCCGCTGAGCTACTATCGTAGAAAATTCAAAACAATATGAACAATAAGTGGAATTGACTCGCATAATGGTAGGATTTATATAGTTAGTGCGAAATTACTGAAGACTATTTAGGTGGT
>CAZADP010000172.1:0-3058 GCA_964483905.1 uncultured Candidatus Bathyarchaeia archaeon
ACTCACAATTATAGGTGCTACAAGTATGGCTTCACCGATTATTATGGCTGTTGGAGTGTACAGCAACCCCAAAAAACCGAGCGGTCCCTTTTCTCTCGAAAAAATAAGAAACAAGAAAAAACCCAAGGCCACTGTTGGTATGCCTATCAACGAGTTAAAGATAGTCTTCACTAGAAATCTCCCACGGAAATTCTTGAGCCCCAAGATCGTTGCAATCGGAATTCCCCAGAGGGCAGCAATCACAGTGGCAGAACCTGAAACGAAAAGTGAACGCAAAGTGATTTCGAGTATCCTTGGATCTCCAGAAAAAATGAGTTGGAGGGCTTTAATCAAACCATCCAAGATTTCCATTAAGATCTTTCACCTTAGTTATAGAGTTCTGGGTAGCGGTTGTCTCTATATTCTGATGGGCATTCTGTGCCGTTAATGAATGCGTAATCCTTTATCCATTGAACTATTTGTGAAGTTGAGTTTTGCATTAATAGTTGAACAGCGCTACGAAAGAGGCTCTGTCCGTATTCAGATTTTCCATAGTTATCTATTAGTTGTTGGCACTCGTCTGAAATCAGGAATTTTATGAAGGTTATTGCATTGGTAAAGTTCACGTTCGGGTGACGTGTTTGATTTACTGCTATTACACTGTAGACATTGAGCAATTCTTTCGTTTCGGTTATGAAAGCTACCAACGAGATCGTGCCATCTTTTGAAAGTTTCAAATATGTGCCGATGTCTGAAAGCGTATACGATCCAAACTCGTTGGCCATGTTTAGTGTTGCGCTCATGCCAGAACCAGCACTCGCGTACCATGATTCCATGGATATTTGCGTGTAACTGTATCCAGCCTTTGCCCATAGGCTTTTTTCTTTCGTATGGGTTCCCGAGCTATCGCCCCTAGACACCCACATCCTTCCTGTATGATTTCTTCCATAGTCAACTATCTTCTTGAATGCGCCCATTGCATCCATCCCATTGATTCCAGCGGGGTCTGATCGTGGCCCGACTATCGTGAAGAAGTTGTAGGCTATTATTTTTCTACATACCCCATCTCCTTCTTGGAGGAACTGTGTTTCGTTGGAGGGTGAATGAACGAGTAATGCATCTACATTGCCTCCCTGTGCCTGCTGTATCGCTTGTCCAGTGCCAACAGGTAAAAACCCGAGGTCTATGGAGTATTTTGCCTCAAAGGCTCGCTCTGTCGCATTTAAGAGTCCGGTTTCGTAAAGGCTCGTAGTCGTGGAAACTAGAAGTCTTGTTTTGGTAAAGTACCGAAAATAAGCGAGTGATGCAGCAATTATCAATACCGTTACTGCAGCCGCAATTATGATCACTTTTGTCCACATGAGCATACGTTGCACCGTTATGTTTTTTGATTCATATCGATTTTAAATTTATAAACATTGCGCAACAATAACATCAAACAAGATGTCTACTCAGAAGAAGATTAAATTCTCATGCAAAATCTGGATAGAATATGAACGAAAACCACTTTTGGGTAAAGGCGGAGCCGAAATCCTAGAGCAGATAGAAAAAGAGGAATCAATTTCGAAAGCCGCGAAGAAGCTCGGTATGTCTTATCGTTATGTTTGGAGTTATCTGCAAAAAATAGAGAAAACCATAGGCGAACCCATCGTAGAAACCTATAGGGGCGGTAAGTCTGGCGGAGGCGGCGCGAAACTAACAAAGCTTGGCAGGAGTTTGTTAGACGAGTATAAGCGCGCGGAGAGCTATTTGGATGAGGTTCTCACCGCCAGGGAAAAGCAAGTGAAGTTACAGTAGTGAAATGGACTGCTACTTTATTTCTCATGGATGGAAACAAACGGTCTGAAACATTAAGGGCAAGCGAGAGCAACGCGCTACTCCGATTACTTCTTTTCTCCTCAAAATATTATTTTCTCTGTCCATGCAGTCATACTTAATGCTAGAAGAAAATATACGCGCAAGGCTCTTTCCTCTGGTTCTGAGGGAGAGAACCAAGAAAACGGATGTTTTAGAATAAAATGTAAGTATTGTTTCCAAAAGAATTCTAACAAGCAAAAACCATGGTATGAGGATAGTGTCATGTAAGTGAAGAGGGAGGTTGGAACAAGCGAAAGCGAAACTCCAAGAATGACTCAATGGATAACACCAGGGTGCTAACTTTGGTAAAAGAAAAGATACGTAAAGATGGTTAGCCCTTGGGTACCACAAAATTTTTATTTTGCTTCAGAAATAATATAGTCCCAGGGTTATTATTGATGTTTTCGTCTCCCCCTCAGACAACATCTTGTTGAACAACAAAGAGGGCATCTGGATGTATTACTCGGGCAACAAAACCATAACTGGCAACAACATCATAACTGGCAACAAGATAATCTTAGGTACTGATACCGGGATTGGGCTGTATCCCCGTGGTCATGGTAACCTAATCAGCAAAAACACAATAGAATTAAGCAGTGTTGGTATTGGTCTATATGTAGACATAGGTTCTGGCGACATTGTTAGCGATAACGTTGTAAAGGCAAATGAATACGGCATTTTTGTGAGCGTAAATAGCACAGTCACTGGAAACAAAGCTGTTGAGAACACTGATTTTGGAATCTGGTTGTCTGGAAAGACAGGAATCAAGGTTAGGGATAATCATTTTAGAGGAAACGGCATAGGCATTGACATTACCTGGGCCAGCGGTAACAGCATCTATCGCAACAACTTTATCGCCAACGGCGACCAAGTCCACGCTACCTCGCCGAATATATGGCATGGCCGATGGAATGTAACAGGCAATTATTGGAGTGACTGCACTGATACTGATACGAATGGAGACGGAACAGGAGACACGCCCTACATTATTGACTCAAACAACAAAGACAACTTTCCATTCATGAACCCCTATCTTCCAGGAGACATCAACCACGACGGTCAAGTAAACATGATTGACTTAAACATTATTAGCAAAGCTTATGGGTCCTCTCATGGACACCCCAGCTGGGATCGACGGGCGGACTTAAACGAAGACGCCGTCATAGGTATGAATGATATGAATATAGCCAGCGCAAACTTTGGAAAAACGTGGCAAACCTAT
>CAZADP010000173.1:0-3051 GCA_964483905.1 uncultured Candidatus Bathyarchaeia archaeon
CGGATCACGTTTTATAGCTTCGTAAGGACAGATTGAATGACAGATTGAACATTTGCTGCAATAGTCTTGATTGATATTTATTGCAGCAACACACTTTTCACTCATTGTAATTTTTCTCCAAAGTCACTGTCCTTATCAGCATTATGACACGCCTGTTAGTGCCTAGAAGTTTTGAAAAAGGGAATCTGAATGATATAATATTTTTGGAACGTTTTTTATCTTTTGTAATGATATGGTCTTCTAATAAAACCATAAGCTTCCAATGCCGCTGTTATGCCCTGCCCAACTGCCGTTCCAACCTGTTTGACGGGATGAACTGTAACGTCACCCGCCGCATAAACCCCAGCAATGTTTGTTCGCTGCAACATGTCAATCTTAATATAGCCATCTTCATCAATCTCGACCCCGGCTTCTTTGGCCAGTTGACTATTTGGACCTTCCCCGACCTGGACGAAGACGCCGCTGACAGGCAACTCTTCGACCATTCCAGTCTTGTTGTTAAACAATGTAACTTTGTCTACGAGTCTTTCGCCTTTGATTTCCTTCACCTCAGTGTTCCACAGGATTTCAACATTTCTCTTCTCCTTTAAGGCGTTTACAAGGGCTTCTTCAGCTCGGAACTCGTCTCTACGGTGGGCAACTTTGACTTCTAGGGCTAGATCTGCAAGGTATAAGGCTGTAGTCACTGCCGAGTTTCCACCCCCGACAACAAGCACCCGCTTATCTTTGAACAGTGGACCATCGCAAATACCGCAGTAGCTTACGCCTTTCCCCCGAAATTCCTTCTCGCCGGAAACGCCAATTTCATGATAATATGAGCCAGAAGTGATGATGACTGCTTTCGCCTCATAGGTGGTTTTGTTGGTTTTTGCAATTTTCTTTTCGCTCTTGAGGTCCAAGCTCAGCACTTTTTCGAATTCGTGAATTGCCGCACCCGTACTTCTACAATGAGCTACCATCTTTTGCGCTAATTCGATTCCAGTTATGCGCTGAAAACCCAGATAATTTCCAACTAAAGGCGCGTCTGCCGTTGTGCCGCCGGCAATTTTTTCCTCCAAAATCAGCGTTCTTAGCCCGCTTCTTGCTCCATATATTCCAGCAGCTAAACCAGCGGCACCACCACCGATGATAATCAAATCCCAAGATTCCATCGAAACAACCCTTGATCAATTAACCTAGCGGCTGGTTATTTATCATTTCTGAAAATCTTTTACTAACGAGGTAAAAACCATTATGTAGATTTTGCTCTTTGATTAGGCTGAAGGAGTCTCCTGCAATCTTACTCTTCTTAAGGGGCGCGTCTCTGGATATGGTTTAAGCCCTTACATGAAAATTTGACGTTGAATGCATATTCAAATTTCTGTAGGAAGCCATTCTTTTGTCATTTTTCACTTGAACAATTTTTCTTCTTCTTCGTCACGTATACGTAAACTACTGAAGATGGCCACGAAACCGGCTATCAGGAAGTTTACGAGTAATAGAATTAGGGCTGTGCTACGCATAGCTAAAACTACAGTGAGTAAAATCGCCAAAACTATCAATAAAAAGAAAATCACTAGCAGAATTTTTTCTATCAATCCAAACTTGATCACTTGATGTCCTACCTCTTTGCTATAGTTCTAGACGCATCTTTATGTTTAGTTATGAAGTTGTATAAGCTTTACTGAGCAAAAATAATACAGTTGTTAATTGATGTTCTTTGATGCAAGACGAACAGTGTCAGCAAATACTGAACAGCCTCGACTTGGGCCTCATGGTTCAAGTAAAGTTTACGAATGTAAAGTTTCTTATACCGCTGACCAGCATACAAAACATCCAGCTATTTGATGGTGATGCATTTTGAAGATCGAAGATGTTGAGGTAATCGGAGTGGTCGGCGCTGGGACAATGGGTCACGGGATTGCTCAGACTTGCAGCCAGATGGGTTATGTGGTCTATCTCATGGATGTGGACAAACGTATCCTTGAAAAAGCGCTGAGGTTGGTCAAAGAAGGCCCCTTTGGACTCATGAAACTCGTTGAAAAAGGCAAACTCAACCCTAATCAGGTTGACGAGATCATCGGAAGAATCAAAACGACAACCGACTACGACGAGTTCTGCACGAAAGCCGACCTTGTCATAGAAGCAGTTCCAGAGGATCCGAAATTGAAGAAGAAAATTTTCAAGGTCCTAGACGAAAAATGCCCAGAGAAAACAGTTTTTGCCTCCAACACTTCTGGCATAATGATAACCGAGCTTGCTACGGATGTGAAGCGTAAAGACAGATTTGTGGGAATGCACTGGTTTAACCCCGCTTCTGTTATGCCGCTGATAGAAGTGGTCAGAGGCACTCTAACATCTAACGAAACTTTCAATCTTATAATCGAACTTTCGAAAAAACTGGTGAAAATTCCAATAGAAGCCAAGGACGGCCCTGGCTTCTATACAACGCGGTTTATCACAGCGTATCTTTTTGAAGCAGTAAGAATTTTTGAGGCAGGGTTAGCGGACATAAAGAGCATAGAGGAGATGACTAAGCTCGCTTTTAGGCATCCAATGGGTCCATTTGAACTCATGGACTTAATAGGGTTAGATACTATGCTGCACATAGGCGAATACATATACAACTTAACTTGGGAGCCTCAGTATAAGCCGCCGCTGGTGCTGAGGAAACTTGTGCTCAGCGGCTATATCGGAGATGCAAGGTTCAAACCTGGGAGCAGAGGGGGATGGTTGGACTACTTCAAGGTGGCTAAACCATGACTTATGAGAGGATAGTTTCAGAAAAGGATGTGGAAGACGAGAGGCTCATATGGATAAGGCTGAACTACCCTGAAAGGTTTAACGTTCTACACCTGAAAATGCTGAATGAATTTCATGAAGCTCTAGTAAGATCCGACAAGGACAATACGATTCAAGCGATCTTGGTAACTGGGGTTGGGAAGGCGTTCTCCGCTGGTGCTGATGTAAAGGAACTAATGGAAGGAGACTTTGAAAATGGTCTCAGATGGTTAAAGGCCTATTGGAATGTTATCGAGATAATGAGGGAGACTGGCAAGCCCGTAATTGCTG
>CAZADP010000174.1:0-3032 GCA_964483905.1 uncultured Candidatus Bathyarchaeia archaeon
GTTAAGGGTTGGCCAAAGAGTCTATGCGATCGGAAATCCATTCGGATTAGCAGGCGGCCCAACGATAACTTCTGGTGTAATAAGCGCAACAAAGAGGACGATAGAATCTCAAAGAGGACTTTTGGAAAATCTAGTTCAGACAGACGCCGCAATAAACCCAGGAAACAGTGGAGGCCCACTGGTGGATCTCGAGGGAAAAATCGTTGCAATAAACACCGCCATAGTTCCATTTGCCCAAGGAATAGGATTTGCCATTCCGATAAACTCGGCGAAGAACTGCACCAGTGAAATAATCACTCACAGAATTGCCGCCAGACCTTGGATTGGAATAATAGGCTTAAGCCTCACTGAAGAGATATCTCGCTACTATGACTTACCTGTCGAACGCGGAGTTCTCGTAACAAAAGTTGCCGACGAAAGCCCAGCACAAGAGGTTGGAATAGTCACTGGGGACATAATTTTGAAACTGGACGGCGTGGACATTCATAGCATCGAAGACTTGCTCAGAGAGATTCACAAGAGAAAAATCGGCGAAAAAGTAAGACTTGTCGCTGTTCGTGAGGATCGTGAGCACTTTTTCGAGCTCACTTTAAGCAGAATGCCGTAATGAGCTTACGATAGTCTGAATTTGGATAAAACTAGAGATCAAGTCTTTCTACTTTCCATGGATTCTTCAGAATTCGCGCGCGCTAGAAATAAATAATAAGTAAAATAGTCGGTTTCAAGACATCCTCTAAGAAGATGGAGCGTGTTACGGAAATCTCTCAAACGGAAAGGATAAAGGAAAGACCGAATCTATCAATGCTAGCTCTTATCTCTTTTATAGCCTCTTTTGCGGTTGCTAGAACGTTTACAACGCTGTATCCTAACATTTATTTAACTGGCGGTGGGTATCACATCCACCATTTTTGGATTGGCTTAGCCATGTTGGCTATAGGTGGTTGGCTGGGCATCAGTTACGAGAACGAAAGGATTAACAGATTGGCAGCCATTCTTTTCGGTGCAGGAGGAGGAATCATAGGGGATGAGGTTGGGCTTTTACTTACCTTTGGAAATTATTGGACAGAAATAACCTATACATTTGTGATAACATTTCTGGCTTTCGTATCTATTTTGATTTTGTTAACTAGATATTCAAAAATCATCCGCAGGGAATTCACAGAATTCTTAAGAAGCAACGCGAGCCTCTATTTCGGTGTCTTTCTCGCGTCAGTCTCAATAGCCTTCATTCTAGAAACAGACAATACCACAATTATGGCCATCTCAAGTGCACTAACAATGACGGCTTGTATAATTATCTTAGTCTACTTCATTCAGCGAATCAGAGCAAGACATTAGGAGATATGGACAAAGCAAATTTATATTTTCGAGTTTTAAGAGAGCTGTGGCTGAGAACAAAATGAACGAAATAACCCTGCTGATTTTCCTTTGACTTGCTAAATTCTTATATAAGGAAAATTGAGGAGGTTTCTGCCAATGTCAAAGTCCTGATATTAGTGTGTATTACTTAAAGCAGCAAGCTTCTATATGTTCTGAGAACAAAGTATGGTACGGATTATGGGGCTGCCCATACCCAGGAGAGTTTAAATACCAACAACCAGAAAATGCTCATGATGAGGACGAGAGCTCGAAGCTCTCCCGGTTACCACTAAAATTTGATTTTAAGCTCATTTTGGGAATATTTTTCAGAAAGGAATGGAAGTTAATAAACACGGAAACAGGTTCAGAAGCAGACGCGCTAAATTAGCGCGTTGCTTTCAGACCACGTAATCTTTTTCATGCGACACCAGTATTTGTTTTCTAAAAAAGAGGCAATGTTGGCGCGCTCTAACTTGTTAAAAGCCTCGTCAAAACCTCCTCCCCAAAACTGAGAACCATGATAGCCGGCTACGCAACCCACCTGGTAAGCACCACACAGACCACAAAAGTCGAAACAGAAGAAGAGACGCGCGTAAGACAAAAGAGAGAAATAAAATTTAGAGCGCACGCAATTATTATAGGGAGGCGATATAATGAGCAAGAAGAAGAAAGGTGAAAAGAAAGAAAAGAGGTTTATGGAGGCTGAAGGGAGACCTAAGCCTCTAACGAAAAGGGAAAGGAAAGAGAAGAGAAAGAGGAAGAAGATTGCTAGACTAAAGAAGATTGGAGCATAGATCATATTTTGTATTCTACGTTCGTACATGATGATCGCAATTGTAAGGGATAATGCTAACAATGATATCAGTCACGTGTAGCCACCATGCAAGTACACCGTGTACGTGTGTGGGAATTATTAGAGAATGTTAGTGGTGTTTAAAAGTGAGGTTCGCCTATTATCTTTGTCAACACCGACAAGAGAAAGTTAAATTTTGTCCCCAAACCCAAACACACAAATAGATAGTTCAAATTCCGATTGACGCACCAAAGAAGACACACACTATGCCATGCCATTAAAACCGGGAAGATTTACTTAAGCCAAACTATATAAGTGATGTTGAAAGTATTAATATGCGCGTCCCAAATCTATTGTTTTTGATTACAGTGTAATCAAGAACCACAATAATGATGGATTTTACGCGTCAAAATAACAGAGTGGAAACAAGTTAGATGGCTAAACAAATTTGGAGAGGTAGAGGCAGGCGTTCTAACAGCATGCATTCATACAAAGATGGAAGGATTCTGGAGTATCTTGATATGGCACAACCGCTTACGTATCAAACGCACTCATCAAAGACGAAACTGGTTCAATGAGAATGAGTTTATGGAATCAACAGATCAACATGGTTCACAAGGGCGACGTGATTAACATCAAAAATGGCAATGTATCCTGGTTCAGTGGCGAACGGCAGTTAAATCTGGGGAGAAACGGAAGCTTAAGCGTCATCGAATGAAATCGATGTCCGCTTGTTTCATAACTGGAAATTGAACAAAGTGTATATATTTCTTCTACGTGTAGAAAGGTTTAAGACCATTGGAATGTATTCGCTTTAGTTTGAATGGTGATATTTTGAAAAGAACGATCGCTCTAGTGGCGCACGATAATAAGAAGGCTG
>CAZADP010000175.1:0-3030 GCA_964483905.1 uncultured Candidatus Bathyarchaeia archaeon
CGTCGCCTGCCTGCATTCCAGTCAGGATTAAGTCGTAGTGCAGGGTTTTGATTACACTGTATAGGATTTTGGCTATTGCGAAGCCGTCTGATCCTTCAAACTTTGGGTCTGTTAGGCGTATGGCTTTGTCTGCTCCGCGAGCTAGGCATTTTCTTAATGTACTGTCGGAGTCTTGTGGGCCTATTGTTATGGCTGTGACTGTTCCGTCTTGTTTTTCTTTTATGCGTACTGCTTCTTCTAGTGCATAGTCGTCCCATTCGTTGATGTCGAAGACTAAGCCTGTTTTTTCTATGGCTTTGCCGCTAGAATCGATTTTTAGTTCTGCTTCTGCAGTTTCTGGAACATGCTTAACACAAACAATAACATCCAAGCTACATTACTCTCCCAAATACTTGCTGAGTGTTGTTTACATTCGCTTTTCATATAATTTTTGCTTGTAAAACACGTTTTCAAACATTTCAAGCGCACAACTACTCGCGAATATAACCCTTTAAGTTTTCATTGAATTTTTATCCCAAAACCCAAACTTCTTATCTGCCGAATGAAGAAATGACTAGCAGTTTTTGGAGGACAATTCAGCATGACCGAGGACGAACAGAAACATACACAACTCTGGTTTCCCTTGAACAACATTAACGAAAGCAGGGAACTAATGAAAGCCATCAGGGAAGTTCTAGAAGAAATTCTCACAAACCCTCAACGCAACTGTCCGAATTGTGGTGGCATAAGACCTGAAATTGTGTTCAAGTTCAAAGAGCATAACTACTTTTTTACATGTTGGAAAATCAAGAAAAAGAGCAAGACGATAGCAGAGACAGATTATGAGAAGTTCGTTAAGTATTTTGACTCAGAAAACGGTTAAGCCTTGCTTTGGGTTTGGGGTTGGATTTTCTTTGATCTGCTAGCCTTTTTGACAAAAAAGAGGATATCGGAGTAGTCGATTTCGCCGGGTTTGACTTTGACCTTGAGCTTCTTTGATAGGTCACGATGAAAGTTCTTGGTGAAGACACGATCTTCGACATAGGGAGACCCCACTTTCTGAACCCAAGCGCGAACCATTTCTTCCTGCTCTGGCGCCAGCTCAATCTTGTTCCCCCTAACCTTAATTGTGAGACCTTTTCCCCTGTACTGGGGTGGAACTAGAACGCCGTTATGGTGCAAGTGCTCCATTCGGTTTCTCCGCCTGAGGAGATACTTATTCGAAGAGTGAGGAAACTTAAACCTTACTTCTCTATAATCCGCATCATAAGCGACGCAATAGAAGATTTCTCCGCAAAAGATATTTTAGAGCTAAACAATTTAGGATTGGGAGAAAGGAGATTGTCAAAGAAAATAGTTTCTAAAATAATGCTGACACTGCTGTTAACAAGTATGGTAACGTTAGCAATTAGAATTCAACCAGTCAAAGCGTCTGGAACGATTTATATTAGGGCTGATGGAAGCATTGATCCACCGGATGCACGTATTTCAACCGTTGATTATGTAACCTACACGTTGACTGGCAGCATCACCAGCGATGCCGATGGGATTGTGGTTGAAAGAAGCAACATAATAATTTACGGTGCAGACTACACGGTTGAAGGCACAGGGTTTTCTCCGTACAAAGGGATATACCTATCGGGGATTGCTAACGTAACAATCAAAAACACCAGGGTCAAACACTTCTACTATGGCATAGGGCTCTATTCTTCTTCAAGCAACAGCATAGTTGGAAGCGAAATAACGAACAACAGTTATAGTGGCATTGGGCTCTTTGGTTTCTCAGGCAATAACAACATTTCCGGAAACAACATAACAAGCAACGGACCTGCCCCTGGCACCTATGGGGGAGTAGGCTGGGCAGGCATCGAGCTCAGTTCCAGTTCGGGCAGAAACAGCATTTCCGGAAACAACATAACAAACAACCCATCCGGCATCCACCTCGTCTCGACTTCATACAACAACATTTACGGAAATGATCTACTAATCAACGGGTATGGCATATCTATAGTCAGTTCTTCGCACAATATCATTTATAGAAATAACATAGCAAGCAGCGACAACCTTGCTGGCATATTGTTTCAATGGTCTTCATACAACAACATTTACGGAAACAACATATCAAACAACAAAGAAGGCATAGACCTTGGCTCCTCTTACAGCAATAACATCTACCATAACAATTTCATAAACAACACACGACAAATTACGACTTACACTACACCAACGTATATGAATACGTGGGATAACGGCTATCCTTCCGGTGGCAACTACTGGAGCGATTATAACGGAATGGATGAAAAGAGTGGTCCCTATCAAGACCAGCTTGGAAGCGATGGTATAGGGGATTGGCCTTATGTCATCGATGGCGACAATAGGGATCTATATCCCCTCATGAGCCCCTCTCCACCGCCTCCACCTATGTTTGTAACTGAAACTATTCATATCAGGGCCGATGGAAGTGTTGACCCGCCAACAGCACCAATACAACGAGACAGAGAAATCTACTCATTGACTCGGCATGTCATCGCCTATGCTGATGGAATACAGATTGAGAGAAGTGACATAGTAATCGATGGAGCTGGATGCTGGCTTTGGGGTAATGGAAGTGGAAGCGGATTTAGCCTAGACAGCTTGAACAACGTGACGATCAAAAACATACGTATCGAAGACTTCTATGTTGGTGTCTACCTTGATTTGTCATCCCTCATCGTTCTCTTAGAAAACAGAATAATAAACAATGGTGGCAGCGGCATCATGATTGAAAACTCTGACCACATCACATTGACCGGAAATGCCGTAACCCACAACGCCCTCGACTTTGGTCCGTCCAGATTTGCTGGCATAATGCTCGTTAATACGACAAACTCGCAAATAACAAATAATAATGTAACTGGCAATGCTAATGGCCTCTATCTTTACAGATCTTCCGACAGCATCATTTTCGGTAACATTATGAAAAACAATCAGTGGCAGGGCAGTATCCTGCTAGAGTGGTCTTCCAACAACATAATCTCTAGAAATGACGTAAGGGAAGGCCCCAGCGGCATA
>CAZADP010000176.1:0-2974 GCA_964483905.1 uncultured Candidatus Bathyarchaeia archaeon
TTCATGTTAAGATCTAGTTTAAGTTTGATATTCTGAGATTTTAATATATTTGGCGGGCAAGAGCCTTCTTCCATATACGCAAACCACTCTTGGCCAAGGGCGGAGGTCTGACGGATACGTTCAGTGAAAGGAATTGTTACTGTTGTGTCACAGTCACATATCTTTAAGTGTTGCATTTAGAATTACAGGGATGAAGGTTCGGGGAGATCTATCTTCCATGATGATTTTCCCCTCTCTCCTTTCTCGTTTTAGTTCTCCCCAAACCTTTATCTCATGGACAGAGTGAGGTTTGAAAGAACAGTAGGGCGCTGCATGGCTCACATTTAGCGTGTTCTATTGCAGTTAATTTCGGGTGCATTTTTACGTTGACTGTAAGGGTTGGGCTTTGCGAATCTCCATTTTTCCAAGTTTGTGGTCGATCCCTGTGAAGAGGACCGTGCCATGAGCTCTGACCAGTTCTGTGTATACATTTATTGGGTCATTTCTTTTGTTAAAACTGCTGGCATTGTAAGCGCATATGGCAATCATTGGTATGTCCAAGATTCTGTGTAATGCCCTCTCATAGTCTATTAATTCTTTGATTAAATTGTGTTTGAAGAAGCATGCCATTTCTCCAGTTACTCTCAATCCCTTAAAGCCTCTCTTCAAGGCTTCATCGTAGAGTTTGTTCCACAAACCTATTGTGGTGTTTAGATCGAATTTTCCATCTATGATGTAGATTTCCTTGTATTCGATGATCTGTAGAGAGCCTTCTTTCTCGCATTTTTCTACACTAATGCCGAATTGTTTCATGGCTTTTCTTATTTGGTGTGGATCTTCGTCACCAGCCACGTAAACGGCGGCTTCGCCATTTTCCAATCCAGCTTTGAGATAATTGAAGAGAACGTTGTATTTGGCTTCTGGGGAATTGTATAGAAATATTACATGGCTTGTCGGTCTCAATTGTTCTACAAAACGAGTCAACTTTTCAGGGACAGCACCGATCTCAATCCTTTTCCAATTGATGGAATCGTGCCAAAGATCTTCAAAGTTTCTTAGTAGGAGTCCAACGAGGCTGCTATTATTCGTCCAGAGACAAGGATTGTCTGCCATATTCCCTTCAGTTGTAGTCGCAATCAAAGCTTGATTAAGATCAACAATGAAGTAATGACTCGAAGGCATATCTGTATATCTTAATTCAATAGAGTTCCCAGGCGAAACATGCTCTTCAATAATTCTTGGGATTGAGTCTTCATATTCCGGCACTTCAGAAACTATGCGAATCTTTACATTTCTTTTTGTGATTTTTTTAAGCTGCTCAGCGAAATTATGTATGAATTGCATGAGCTTAGTTCTAGAACAAACTAAATCAATTTCATTTTTTGCATCTTTCATCATGTTGAGCAGTTGACTCATTATGGCGTCTCGCTGCGACAGAAGAGCGAAATTTGCTCTTTCATCTTCCAATTTGGGTTTTTGATTGCTTGTCTTAAAATGCTTCAAAAGTGCTTCTTTCTTAACTTTTAGATCTGCCACTTTTCCCTCTGCAACATCTTGTTCACGTTTGATCAGAATTGAAAGCGCGTCTTCAATGGGCGTAGCTCTAATTTTTGTCGGCATTCCCAGTAGTTTTTCGACTAGGCCCATTTTTTCAAGATTCGGCAGCAACCGGTACACATCTTCTCGGCGCACTTTAGATAGTTTTGAAATTTGGCCAACTGAAGCCAAGCCGAGTTGGACAGCGGCTATATACACCTTTGCCTGATTACGAGTAAGCCCGAAGTCGGCTAGCATGTCAACGTTCTTATCTGAAGGCAGCATACCAGACCAGCCTTATTGAACTGTTGCTGTTGAACAACAGTCACACAAACTTATAAGCTTTAACCCTTCTATTCACGCGAATAAGGAGAAGAAGAAAAATGAAAAGGAAAATTGCAATATTTTCGTTGTTTGCAACACTGCTAGCGATGATCTTTATCTTTCCAGTGTTTTCTGCTCCCCCTATACCTGTTACCTTAGATCCAAAGCTAATACCGAAATTTACGAATCAGCTACTAGGGCCACCGCCGGTATGGACTTATACCGTAGATGGTTCAGGCGCGCATGTTTACACTATTGAGGTGAAGCAGACTACGCAACAAATTCTGCCAACTACAGACGTAAAAGGGAATCCCCTCGGTTCAACAACAGTATGGGCATATGCAGGCAATATTATGGGAGGAGGTTATTACGCAGGAACACCAGGTGCAACTTTTGAGGCAACTAGAGACCTTCCCATCAAAGTGAAATGGATCAATAATTTGAAAATAGGTGGCAATCCATTAAATCACCTGTTTGCTGTGGATCCTACCCTTCATTGGGCGAACCCGAATGGTATAGACCACATGTTGGCGATGCAGCTAGCAATGACTTTAGGCGCTCCGCCATTTCCGCCAGGATACAATGGGCTTCCGTATGCTGCGCCGGGAACAGCGGTGAACCTTAATCCCTTCTTGTGGAATGCGCAGTCTCCTGTTCCGATTATAACCCATTTGCATGGCGGGGAGGTCCAGTCCACCTCTGACGGTCATCCGGACGCTTGGTTCACACCAGGTGGACAACATGGGCCTGCATGGAATTCTATCGATCCAGCGGACACAAATGCCGCCACATTCTATTATCCAAATGCACAGCCTCCAACAACTTTATGGTACCACGACCACGCTCTCGGAATAACTAGAATAAATGTAATGTCCGGTTTGGCTGGATTCTACTTGCTTAGAGAAACCGCAGACCCAGTGGAGACTGTTCTAAAAGCTAAGGGGATACTCCCAGCTTACGAAATGCCCCTGGCAATACAAGATCGCACGTTCCAACCCAACGGTGAATTCTACTTTCCCAGCGTTGGCATAAACCCAGAGCATCCTTACTGGTTGCCCGAATTCTTTGGCGACACAATAATGGTCAACGGCTTGGTCTGGCCTAACATGGACGTTAAGCAGGGTTGGTACCGCTT
>CAZADP010000177.1:0-2914 GCA_964483905.1 uncultured Candidatus Bathyarchaeia archaeon
GTCTCTCTTTTGATGTATGCGCGGATGGACAACTTTTCCCCACAGTAGGGACATAGGTTGAAGTCAGGAAGCGTCTCTCTTCCACACGAAGGACATTTTCTCATGTGATTTATGTTAAACTTTTCCAGCTCCGACCTGAAACACCTCATCTCTGTTTTCACGGTATCCAGGCTGTCTTTCACGCTGATCAGGTCATTTTTTACCGTTTGCAGGTCTATTCTGGTGGATGTTAACGAATCGTTTATCATATCAAAGGTGCTGGCCGGCATACTTTCTAGATCTTGCCCTTCCAACTCGGACTTCGTGAATAATTTGTTAATAAAGGCTTCAACCGCGTTCTGGAATGCGATGATGCAGGTGATGCCGAAAAGAAGGAATGCTGAAGACAGTGATGCCCAGAAGTACGTTACAGCGTCCATGTGTTTCAATGTGTCAAACGGATAAAGTTGTAAGAGTGAGATTTCTGTTCTAGAGGTGATGGAGAGGAAAGCGTCAAACGTGTGCAAAACTGCCAGAAAGGTAAGGGAGCCGAAAATCCAAACGGCTATTCCCTTTTTAATCGGGCTTATCACGTGGTTTCGCCTTGACTAAGCTATTTAACTATTAAATCGTAATATATCATATATCTTTATAATGCTTCACTCCAGTTCCGAAATATATCAAAATTGGAAATAGTATATTAAATATTAAGATACACAAAATATATATTGGGTTGGCGGTTTATCTGATGTCACTGAAAAGTGAGACAACTGTACCTAGGATTTGCGGAAACTGCGCGCATGCAAACCGAAGGCTCGAATCCCATGAAGTTCAATTTTTGATAAGAAAGGCCCATTTCAAACAACATTACCTAGCTAATCTAAGAAGATACGCCAACCCCTTAAGGGACAAAAAGGTACTCTGCCGTAAAGAAAACATAAACGTCAGCCCATTGGAAGAGGCCTGCGCCTTTTGGACGCCGTCACTTTCACCTGAAATGGTTCTGGAACAACGTTGAAATCCGACAAGTCAAAGCCGTCGAGTCAGATAGATCTAATTTCCCCTTTTTTAACTTGGCATGACCCCTAAGATCTTTTAGTCAATAAATATCAAAAAAGATTCATCACTTATGATTTAGTTCGTGTTTTTCTCTTGATTAAGAAGACTAGTCCCAAGCAAATTGTGGCGATTGGGGCGATGACTAGCCAAAAGCCGATGGTTGTCCATATGGGTGGCGGGAAGTCGGTCAGTGTGATCTTTAATAGCTTAGATAAGTTGATGAAGATTGTTGGCTCAGTTGTGTTTGCGGTTACATGGGTGAGCCAATACGCTGTGCTATAATATACGTCTACTTTATACATTCCAACAGCTTGATTATCGCTTGGGGGTAATTGGAATACTGCCTCACCTGACGCATCAGTCATTTTGAAATCAAATACTATTCCCGCTTGAGTGTAAATCACTACATATGCTCCGTGAATTGGGGCTCCATCGTTTCCTAAGACCTGTACAGTTACCTTATAAACTTGGCATTTCACAATGTATGGTCCATCAGAATCTACGTATGTGGTTATTTGTTGCACTATCACGCCTTTCCACATGATTGTGAAACCATAGTTCCCTGTCGGAACTTGTGTTAAATTGATGAAGCCATTGTTGGATGTGTATAAAGGCAGAGTATTGGTTGTGCCATTTGGTGACCTTACATAGACCTGAGCCTTGGGCAAAGGGGACTCTGCATCATCAACAATTCTAAAAGCTGGATTATGCAGAACGACTATTCCAATGTTAAAGATGTGATAGGCATGTTCAATGTAGGGGTCAAAGAGACCGTAGTCTAAATAGTGGTAATACCCATTGTTGTCAATGACTGAAATCTTTGCTGTGTAGTTGCCTAACATGGCTGTTTCAGGGTAAGACCATGTTACTTCGTAGGTGTGCATGTGGTGAAGAACCCACATGCCGTTAGAGATTCTGGTCATGTTTACACCGTCAAGAACTGTCTGGTTAGATGGATCAAGGATTGTGGCCTTAACCATGTAGATGTCATATCCGCCAAAGGGATCAGTGACGTTAGCATTGAGAATGACCTTCCGTTGATCTCTACTCCACTCTATTGAAAATATGTTTGTTTCTGCATGGTTAACATCAAAAGTTTTGACAGAAGAGGGTCGTGCATAGTCTTTGCATGGAAGGATCACCTTGCTTGGATATAAGGGCGAATCGTACCAAACCCTGCATTCAGCAGATGCTCCAGGGTTTATCGTCACTTCAACCTGGATAGTTGTGCCAGCGCTGAAAGTGTGAGCAAGAGATGTACAGGACAGGTTGTAATTATAGATCGGTACATCTATATGGGAACCAATATCGCTTGTAACGGTTGGGGAAAGCACTCCTGAATCCCAGAGCGTTTGTCCTCCAACAGAGATTTCCTTAAACTGCACGCTAAAGCCGCAGGGCTTGTACGCTGAACCGTTAATCCAGATAAAAACTTGCCATATTCCATCGATCGTAACTGGACCCGCAAGGTTAGGGTATAGGTAGTAGTCAATCACGATTTTGGGCAGCCCAATTGGTTTATGTAAAGAGTGATAATATGCTTCCCTTTGAGTAGGGAACTTGAACCACTGTGTGGTGTTCATAACATAATGTGTTTGCATGCCTGCGACAGAAACAGGTGTTTCAAGGTAGTGGAAGTAAAAGTGAAGTGGTTTTGGCCTGTCAGCGGATGGAGAGGCTTGAGCAGTAGAGATTATAGAAGGCAGAACCATATGCAGAGCAATCCCTAATAAAAGAGCCAAAGAAATTGCTTCATGAAGCCTTCTATTTGTCAAGATGACTGCTCTTTCCTATTCTTCCCTAACGAACATTAAAGCGATAGACGATTTTCGATGTTAAGAATTATGAATACAAAATATGTATGAGAGCTAAATAT
>CAZADP010000178.1:0-2889 GCA_964483905.1 uncultured Candidatus Bathyarchaeia archaeon
CATCAAACTGAGAGTTTGAACGTAGACCTGACTACGGTGTTATAGTAGCCCGGGAGAGATTCGAACTCTCGTCGGCGGGTCCAAAGCCCGCTATGCTTGTCCACTACACCACCGGGCTTCGCGCATAAATTATGTTTAAGCTAGTTTCTATTACGCAATTTTTGATTAAAACAATTGGATTACTTATGGTTTCCGTATTTTTTCAGTCCAAAGATGTTTTATGGTTTTCTCATACAATTCAGTTTTCATTTGGACTAATTCTTTAGACTGTCAGTTTGCCTTCAATCAATGTGTGCCTTTCCACAGATCCTCTTGTTCTCAGCTATGAAACCAGAATCTCTGGAAAATGTAAATAAGATAGAGCAACAATCGGAAGATATGGACGATGAGGTAATCGAGGTACAATGACCAAAAAGGATGATTGCTTTTTCCGCTACCGAGTCCAACTAGAGAATCAAGATTAAGATTTCATGAATAAAGAAAGGAGAGAATGATTTGCTATCTTTCTGAGGAACCGGTGATGTATGCCCAAACGCTAACTAAGACTAGTGTCAGACAGGCTCCTGCAAATCCTGAGAGGATGTATCTTGCGTTAAGAAACGCTGGCAAGAATGCCACGAGCGCCGGAATTACGAATTCTGCAGTAAGATCAGCAATGACTCCTGCGACGAATCCCAATACGGCTACCAATGCGAAAACCTTTAGCCTTTCACCCATTTGAATCACCTTTTGGTTAGCATTCCATAACAAGCCTCTTTTTAGTCTAACTTACACGTTTTTGTCTATTATCTCAAAAACAGCAATATTGGCTTTTAATTGTAAAATTAAAGCTCAAAGCTCTTTTCAATCAGACATATAGCTCTACAGATATACACACATATTTTCAACATATTAACAATGTATAAGATTATTCCACACAACCTCTCTTTTTCGGAGGTAATAATTTGTCTGAAAGGTTTAGCAAAAAATGGGAAAGTAGAAGAGAAGAGCAACCATTCGCAAGCCGCATAAAGGAGGCTGTAAGACCACCAGGACCATTGAAGCCGCGTCTAGACTTTGCTGTCAGGCGCATAGAACTACAAGTCCAAAAACTTGACCAGGCAACGGATAGGTTCGGCCAAAGAGACAAAACAATATTTGCAAGGATAGTTGACGCCTACACAAAACATGATACCGCACGCGCAAATGTCTTCGCCAACGAGTTAGCAGAAATACGTAAAATGGAAAGACTCATAATAAACGCAAGACTTGCACTCGAACAGATCGTATTAAGGTTACGAACAGTATCAGAACTTGGAGATGTGGTATCAACATTAGGCCCAGCAGTGGGCGTGTTAAGATCAGTGAGAGCTGGACTTGTAAGCGTTTTCCCTGAAGCAGAAAGCGAACTCGGAGAAATAGGTAATCTATTAAGCGGTATAATGATCGAAGCCGGGCAGAGTTCAGGAATGACGCTGAACTTTGACACAGTAAACGAAGACGCACAGAAAATTCTGACAGAAGCAGCAACCGTCGCAGAACAGAGAATTAAGGAAAAGTTCCCAGAATTACCACCAGGAATTCCAGGAATACCAACCACTCCGGTAGGCGAGAAAGCGCCAACAGAAACCTCGTAAAAGCAAAGGAGGAAAAGCATGTCGCAAAACCCCAACTTTTTTCTTTCAGTAGGAAAACAAATTAAGGATGAATACGGACGTGTAGTCGGCAAAATAGCATCTTTTGCTCTGACTCCGAGCGGAAAATTTGACGCTGTCTTTGTTGAGCAAAGTGACGGAAAATTCTTGAAACAATCGGTCGAGCACCTAAAATTCGATGGCGCCGACATAACATTTATCTCTAAAATAAAATCAGCAGCAAACGTTTTCTGCGATCAAATCCCGCTTATATGGCGCAAAGATCAAGCCCTTAAGGACTTAGCCGAAAAGAAAAAGATATCGCAGGAACTCTACGGAGAGCTGCATAGCAATTTTGACGGAGCATTAGCTCAACTGAAAAGCGAGGCTCAAGTTCTCCTAGAAGAAATTGACAAAGAAATCATTCGATGCGCTGAGGAAATAAGAGAGCTGAACTATGCTCTAGTGCATCTTGAAATCGAACATGAAATAGGAAAAATTGATGACCAATACTATAAAACAGCTTTTGCAATGATCCAAGAGAACCTGAAACGAATCAACATAGAGAAAAGCGACCTAGAACTAACAAAGAACAAGCTTTCAAACATCTTACTAGACGAAAAACCAAAAGCAGCAGAACAAGAGAAAACTAAAACAAAGGAAGAAACCCCGAAACAGTTTACTCCGGTTTCTACAAGTCCAGAACTTCCCGAACCCCCCGTAGTCGTCTATGTGAAGGAAATCGGAAAGTCAGGCATATAGCCTATGCCAAAAAGGTAGCGGGCGGAGGGAAAAAACATCAAAAGTCTTATTCACCCAAACCCTCCCCCACTCCGTGAAATAGTTGTCAAATCAATACAAACACTGAAAACTCAGCGTAACAAACTAGAACAAGCAAGTTTCAGACTTAGAGAAAGAGACAAAATCCTTTTCCAAACATGTATAGGAGCCCTGAAGAACAAGAACAAGGAAAGAGCGGCAATTTGCGCAAACGAAGTTGCAGAGGTTCGGAAACTGATAAAATTCTTTTACAATGTGGAACTAGCCATAGAGCGCGTAATAATCAGACTTGAAACAATAAAAGAATTAAGTGACATAGTTACCGACCTCAAACCTGCTCTAAGGCTTCTCCAAAACGTTTCGCAACAATTGTTTGAACTCCTACCAGATGTTTCCTCTGAACTGAGCAAAGTCAATGAAACAATAAGCGAAACTCTGTACTCAACAAGGATAACCACAGACGAGTCAATAATACCAGTGAACAATAAAACGCCTG
>CAZADP010000179.1:0-2866 GCA_964483905.1 uncultured Candidatus Bathyarchaeia archaeon
CTTGATATTTGGAAACCTTCCGCAGTATAAACGGTGACTTTGATTGGGTTTGGACCCAGCAAAGTATAGTCCCAAAGGCAAGTAATAGTGATATTTTCGCCTATCTTGAGGATATATCCGTTAGGAGCCAGTTTAGGATATGATAGGATACCGTCAACCTCGTATGTCTCATTTCCAGCTTCGATAATTATTTTTGTGATTGTTACATCTTGAAGGGAATTGATTGAATTTGAAATTGTAACGTTGACATATGGGATTGTAATGTTTGTGTATAGGTCCTGTAGGTCGCCGAAAACCGGAGTGTCACCTAGCAGTTTTAGCCCGACAGAAGGTATAGGCACGATCTTGAAAATGTTTAATCCGTCTTCTATAGAAACTGTGATGGTAACAGACTTGTTTATCCAATCTTTCCAAGGAAGCGTGCAGTTGATCACTTTTTGTTCGCCGGGAAAAACAACAATCGGGGCAGTTGTGGCCGTTTCGTTCTGATCGAGTAGTATTTTTGTAACCTTTATTTCATCGAGAGAGCACGGCATGCTTGTTACGTTCACTTCAAAGTGCTCCACGTCATCCAGATCAAACTTCACATCAGTAATATTCCAAACTACGGCTGGAGGGGTTCTCAATGTCATACTAGGCGCAGTGAAGCCTTGCTGAGTGTAAACCCTAGCTGTAATCGTTTCGTTACGCGACATGTTCCAGTCCCAAAGGCACTTGATAGTTAATGATTGATTTGGCAAAATTGGTATCGGTATAATATACAATGGAGGGGTTGTGTTGAGCGTGATTGTTGCTCCATCTGCAAGTGTTAGATTCACTTTGTTTATTACTGCAGCCGTTGTGGAGTCTTCTGAACTCTTAACTGTCAGATTGAAATGGCTGGTGTCTGCATAGTCAAACTTGATTTCATCGACAGAAAGAGTAGCGCCTGGAAGTTTGTCTGTCATATAGACTGATTCGTAACCTTCAGATGTCTTTACAGTTATCGTAACATTGACTCCCATTAACTCCTCCCAATTTCTTTCGCATCGGAATATCTCTATTTTATTAGGCGATAAAACATGAGGAACTGCTGGAGTAGTATTCAGGGGAAAGTCCTGTATAGTTATCTCTGAAATTGTGAGATTTATGATGGATTCTGCAGAGTTCTCTACTGTTAAGTTAAAATATTCTATGCTTTGGGAGGCATCGAAGTTTGGGGTCACCTTCAACTTCACCGTTGGTGTTAGATACGAAGAACTTTTTACAGAGGCATTAGCCGCTAGTGGCTCTATCCTCACTGTTTCTCCGGTGAAGTTGCTCCAATTTTTTTCACATCTAAATGTTTGTTCGGTTCCTCTTCTCATCAAAAATGGAAGAGATGGCTCCGCTGTCGTAATATCGTAAACTTCGGTCCGTCCGTCCACACTTAAACGCATTGCCGTTATGTTTACGTCCGAAATCGAGTTGGACGGATTGAGAATAGTTACGTCAAAATATCTAGCATTGTGAACAGGGAAAGTTGCATCTTTTACTATGAGTAACGTGGTGTTTTCCGGCATGTTGTAATAATTCGCTATAACCCAAAAATATGATATA
Source organism: uncultured Candidatus Bathyarchaeia archaeon (assembly GCA_964483905.1). GTDB lineage: Archaea > Thermoproteota > Bathyarchaeia > Bathyarchaeales > Bathycorpusculaceae > CAZADP01. The sequence goes on from CAZADP010000179.1 coordinate 1,579, forward strand.
AAGGCTCCGAAAATGATGGCGCATAATACCAATACTATCAGCATAAAGGTTGAAACGGCTTTCTTATTGATAAGCATTGGAACATCTTTTCCTCCAGTTTTTGTGGGGTTGCTGTATTCATAATCCTATGGGATAAATAAGCATTCTTCTCATTGAACGGTGGTGAACGTCAAGAATTATCTGGCGGCTGGAACCCCAGCCTTGCTTTCTATGAGGAGTTTTCTAGGCTGGCTGGAGTTGCCTTGCTCTTTCGGCTGCCTTTGTAACGGCCGTGATAATCACTGCTCTGAGCTTGCCTTCTTCTAATGCTAAGAGTCCCTCGATTGTTGTGCCTGCAGGTGTGGTGACCATGTCTTTGAGTTTAGCTGGGTGTTCTCCGGTTTCGACAACCATTTTCGCTGAGCCAAGGGTTGTTTGTGCTGCAAGAAGTGTTGAAACGTCTTTTGGTAAGCCTAATCTTACACCCGCGTCAGCTAACGCCTCTATAATTAAATATATATATGCTGGGCCGCTTCCCACTAAGCCTGTTGCTAGATTCAGATATTTTTCGTCTAACGTTATGACACGCCCTAAAAGTGAAAGGGTACCCTTTACCATTTCCAATTCTTGCTGCTTTGTATTCTCTGAAGGGCAGACCACTATCATGGCTTCTCTAACCATGCACGCCATGTTCGGCATCACCCTGACAACAGGAACATTTGCTGGCAGATGCTTTCTGAGGAAATCTATTGTTACTCCGGCTGCTATTGAAACAACTACTTTTCCTGGCTTCATTGACGATGCTATTTGTTCTAGTGCGTTTTTTACGTCGCCTGGTTTTACAGCGATTAATGTGATGTCTGCGAAAGAGGCAGCGTCTCTTGCATTGTTTACGCATTTCACAGAGTATGTTTGGCGTATGTACTTGCAGCGGCTTTCAATGATTTCAAATACCTGTATATCTTGAGGCTTATACTCGCCTGACTTTAGAAGCCCTGAGATTATGGCTTCGCCCATCTTGCCAGAGCCTATGATTGCCAGTTTAGGCCTATTTTTGTTCAAGTGGTTCATCTCCAATTTTTGGCTTCACGTTATATCTTTTGAGTAATTATAAAGTTTTTTACTAGAAGCTGATCTTTGCACGTTTGTGCAGTTAAGTCCGCTCTGGACGAGTAGTTCTTAGGGTCGAGATACTTAGAGAGTTCAATAATAAACAATTACTGTCCTTAAATCCTGAATCGGAACAAGATAATGTTTATAACATTAAAAGAAGTTAGCTAGCGTTTCTAAAAGGTGAAGAGACTTGACC
>CAZADP010000180.1:0-2856 GCA_964483905.1 uncultured Candidatus Bathyarchaeia archaeon
AGCACATAAACAAGAAGTTAGATCGCCTAATAGGTCAAAGAACAGCTGAGAAAGTGGGCAAAGGCTGGGCACTAACAACATTCCTACGAGAAGCATGGGGTTCAACAAAAGAAGAAATTTAAGGCGATTTTGTAGAATGACTGGAACCGTTGGAACTGGTTTCAGGCGCAAACTAGACAATAGCGTATTCAATAGGGGTTTGATGCTGTACCCCTCGGTTTATATACCATTTATCAACAAAAAGGGAATTGCCCCCAAGAATTAGGAAACAGCAGTTTTATGCAAAATAGTGACGCCGAAATCAAGAAAGCAAAGGAAACAATTGTTCCATATTTCGTAGATAAGTATAATCGCCCAAAGAAAACACCTTATTACGTAACACAACTTCAAACACTTCTAGAAAGCGTGCATTTTCCATGGATTGTATATCAAGCGGCAAGCCAACTCATTTACGATGGTTTTCTCTCAAAATTTGAAACAACGACAAAGTACCACGAAAAAGTTGTATTCTTTTTTAATGCAAAACTAGCGCGCGTGGCTTCTTTCAGATACTCCTTAACAAGCATAAGTAGGGTTCTTGACTGCGTGTTTAGGAGCTTAATTCTACAGGTGTCGATTGCCTCAATTATTTTGAGTGCGTCAGTTACTCTTGATGGTCTCTTGGCTACACCTATGGTTTAGCCGATAAGAGTGCCCCACTGGACAGCGTGCGCTAATAACTCGAACTTAGTTTTCGTTTTTTGAATGCAAGCGCATAAAACCACTTTATCTTTTTAGGCTCCAAAAACAGCTAATCGTCTAATAGAGCCTTTGGCGAAGGCTTATCCGATATTTTGGTTTGCGAAGCCTATTCAAAGTCCTAAAAAGCTTACGCCTCAGCTTGCCAACTTTCACCAAATCCCACAAAAAATGTGGATGCCTCCTCAACAACCAAAACTGATTATCAACCAAACGACAAATCAACCAAAACTCATCAACGTCTAAGCGCGGCCTAACACACTTTCTGTCAATCCAAACAGATTGCACGTCCATATTTTGGCACCTCTAATAGACGCTGTGAATGTTGTTCTGGCACCAATTAACATTTCTGCACAACTAAAAACACGGCAAAAGTCACCACAATAGTACGGAGAGACACACATTGAAGCCCTTTCACTTCAATCATACACATTAGGAGACCGGGATAGATTCAAATATCGGTTTAAATTATCGGTTTAAATTATCGGGCTTATGTCACAATTCTATGTCATGGACTACTGTGGTCACTCTCTTAAATTCGCTTTCCATATAAAACCAAGTGTCTTGACAATCCTTTAACCGAAGGCTCTTTACTCAATCTTAATAGCATCTCAGTCACCTGGTTGAAGAACTTTTCATCCCAACTGAGAGATTCTTGAATTTCTTTGGGAATAGACAGTAAATCTAACATACCGCAAACGGCGTAGATCTCGATGACCTTGACTCCTTCTTTCTCAAAGAGTTCTCTAGCCTCTTCCACGCTAACAGCCATGTATTTCTCTTCTTCATCGTAGACATAACTCGATTTTGATCCGGCTAAGGCAAGAGCAGAATCGGGGTCTTCGCGAAACTTACGAATAATGGCACCATATTTGTTCACTAGAAACATTGAAATCTTTCCTCCCTTCTTTGCCACTCGTATGAGCTCTTTCGCGACTTCAATTTTTCCATCCCAGCATATGACAAAATCGAAACTCTCGTCGGCAAAACGAAGTTTGCAAACATCACACTCTAGTATCTCTACTTTATCTAAGACTCCCTCTCTAAGCAATTTTTGCCTTGCCACATTTAGCATTCCGGGAGAGATATCACATAAAGTAACTGAGTATCCCATCTTCGCCAAAGGGAGTGTTATTCGCCCAGTACCACCAGCAGCGTCCAAGATCTTTGCATTTCTGTCTTGGGGAAGATGCGCTTTTAATAGCTCCCAATCCACGTAGTTTTCAACAGCGCCTTTAAATCTCTCATACCATTTATCGTATCTTTCAGCATGCTCGTCCCATCTCTTTCTCATACTTTCAATTTCTCTAGATCTATCTTCCAACATTTTTCCTCCATACCTAACCATTCGTTTTCTTCGATAAAGCAACTATCAAAGGTATAGTATTTAAATTACAAAGTTTATAGTTACATACTTGATGCTAAGAAGGGAAGTGACTATGAACAACAAAAGTGAAAGCCCTTGTTTCTGTCCTCTTGAAGGCTTCATGAGCACTATTAGCAAAAAATGGGCCCTTCTCATTATCAATGCAATTGGTATCTACGGAAGGTTAAGGTTCAACAGACTTATGGAAGAGTTGCGTGGCGTCAGCCCAAGAACCCTTTCAGACAGGCTTAAGGAGCTGCAAGCAGAAGGCTTAATCGAAAGAGAATTTTTTGCTGAAATACCTCCACGAGTTGAATATTCGCTCACAAAAGACGGTGTAGAACTTAGAGAATCAATTATACCTCTTCTAAAATGGGCTGTAAAAAGAAATGTCGCAAGCGGTCGCACCGTTGACTGTGAATGTGCGGCATGCAAGAGCACATTCGGATCACAAACTATGAGCCATACAAAAATGCCCGCACACAAAATTTAGCGGTTTTGGTAGCCCGGGATAGGTGACTTATCTCGTTTAGATTTCTGAAATTGGGATTTAGTGTCTGACTAGAGGAAAATATCGATTCAAATTATCGGGTTCACCTAAATCCTGAAGTATTTAGCATATAGGATTACGCCTATCACCAAAATGGCAATACTGAACATGGACACTATAGCTATGTCCAGCATTACAAGTGGGCTGGTGATTGCTGCGCCTCTTAATAATAGGGAAGTTAACGCATCAGTAACATAATAGC
>CAZADP010000181.1:0-2853 GCA_964483905.1 uncultured Candidatus Bathyarchaeia archaeon
AGAAAAATGGTGCCACCAGTACTTGACAAAGCAGTTATTGTGTATTGTGTAACGGCCCCTGCATCCGCGTTACTTGAATAGTCTTTGTCGCCTGTCTTGCCATTAATCGCGTAGTAAGTGCTCCCTTCTACGCCGATTATGTAGGAGGCCCACTCATTGAAGCTCAAAGTTTCAACCGCAGGGTTTGTTCTAGATGCATAAAACATACCGAAACAAAAGCTGAGTAAGAGGGCTACAATGAAGATTCCATAGCGAATATGCCTCCTAGTTAATGTAAACCTTCTGTCAATCATTTTGTTCACATTCTTTCGCGAGAATTGAACTCGACCACTCGCTACTAGTTTTGAGATTGGCGAAAGGAAAAATTGGAGAGGGTTCTTCTCAAAATCTGTTGCACAAATCGAAAAAGTACGGCCTACCTGTTTGGCGATGTCTGCCAGCAATTTCGGCGCTATTCGTTTCCCAATATCCTAATCTTTTCTTGAATTTACTGTGATCGCGAGTTTTTTCGCTTCTTCCAAAACTTTTGTCGTTCGTTTTGATTCTGAAATGGATGGAAGCGGTGGTATTATCTCGCCCTTTTCAATTGATTCTGAAAACAGTTTGAGAAGCAATTCTAATGGTTCTTGACGTTCTATTGGAACAGATGTTTCTACGTTCTCAGATAGTTTTACTTGCTGCAGCCAAGTTAATCGAGGGAAAACCTCCGGGTGAATCGGACCTACCTCAGAGGTTCCGCCCATTATTAGTTTTTGTGCCGCATAGTCAGCGATATAGTAGTTGTCATTTCCGTAAAACATTGCAAGCCTATGCCTAAATTTGCTATCAGTAATTCTTCTGCCATGAAGATGTGCATCCAAATTATCATATCTTAGCATGAGAAAACCATGTTGGGCATCTTCCTCAGAGTAAACAATTTTTGGTTCCTTCTTTGTCCAATAGGTCAGAGAATAGGTGCAATGGGATAAGAGATCATAAGTTATGCCTGGATCACTTCTTCTATGAACAGGTTTAGGGCCGTATCTTATTGAGAAAACAAAGTTTATGTCTTCTGGATTGACATCTCGCATTATTGTTTGCAGGGCAGGGTTGAAAATTTCAACATATCCGACAGCGACTAATCTACCGTTTTTCAAAGCCAATCTTTCTAATTCCATGTCTTGTGCATAGCTTAGGGTAGAAGGTTTTTCTACCAAAACATTTTTTCCGGCCTTTAATGCTGCAGAGGTTGTTGCATAGTGTGCGCCCGAAGAAGTGGTATCGATTACTGCATCAACACATTTGAACATTTCTTCTAAATCCACAAAAAACGTTTGTGCGTAGCCATTTCTTGTGAATTCAATCCTTCTACTGGGATCTATGTCATAGGCACCAATTAAGTCATAAAGCCTTCTCAACTTCTCGATTTCTCGCAATCTTCTTGCAAATATTTTTCCCCTTTCTCCATATCCAGCTATTCCGACTTTAATTTTCATAGTTCTCTATCGCCCCCAGGCAAACATTTGCCCGAAAACTGAACCGGTGTGTAGGCTTCACAGCCATCTTGGCTCTTGGCTTGCTTAGTGCACAGAAACAGATGATTCTATGTCAAGACCCACCTTCTTTAGAGTTCTAGAAATTGGTTACTGCAAGGCATAAAGGCTTCAGAAGCATTGTTCTTGATTTAAGCCTCTGCGACTAGCCTTCTTAACGTCAACCTATATCTCCGCAAAGTCCCGACTGTTGCCATTCCCACTGTGAATATGGACAGGCTTACAATTATTGGGTCGAGTCTTATCCCCCATGGCGTATAATTTAGGAGTAGGGCTATCAATGGAGTAAGGGCAAGGCTTGAGCCTACACTCAAGGCAAACCGTTCTATGTCATCAAGTTCTCTCTCTCCAATGAACAATGCTTCAATGGTGGCGTATCCGGGTAGGAAGAGAACGAAGACAGATCCCAAAACCCATCTGAATATGACGATTGGATAGGTGCTTGGTAAAATGTAAATAGCTAGGATAGTTGTTAGCGCCGCCAAAACAACTAGATGGAACCAAGTGTTCTCACTGCGGACCGTCAGGTAGGCTAGGTATGAATCGACCTTTGGCGGAGGCAGCTCAAGATCGAGTGTTCCGCTGTCCTCCAACTCCTTAATGGTCTGGATGAACTCCTCTTCAGCTAATGTCGGCCGTCTCTTTCTCACAATTTGAAAGAGTTCTTTCACGGTCGGCGGGTTTTCCGCTTTGACCCTCTGGGTTATGAGTTCCTTCAGGGGGATCTCGACGGTTTTGGTCTTCAACACGATTTCCTCGAAACGGTAGATGATTTATCTCCGGAATGTAGCTTAGTTATCATTTAGCTTGGTAGTGGGATTGAAAGGTAAACTGACTGCGGTCGGCATTGCGTTACTGATACTCATAGCGATTACGGGGGCTCTAGCTTTGACGTCCGGAGCATCGAATACTGCCCTGCATGCTACGACGTCGAGCGAAATCTCTCAGGCAATCGACAAGGCTGATGCCGAGTTCAAGAGGGCGTTTCTGGCAGTTCGGGAGGCAGACGCCGCAGGGGCAGACAAGGAAAGAATAGCGATACTCGTTGAGCGGCTGAACTCGGTTCTTGGGATGATCGATGAGGCGGAACGTCTGCTCGATCACGGAGAAATTGAAGAGGCTAGTGCCTTAGCTGAACGGACGATCGATATTTCGAAGGGAATAGTATCGGAAGCGATTGAGCTGCGTGATGAGGCATCTCAGGGAACTTACTATCGGAAGGCCTTTGCCTTTGGCATGGCACCGGTCGCCTCGCTCCTAGTGACGGTTGGAGTTCGCTATGGATGGAAGTGGTGGCGTAGATATGAGATTGACCGGATAA
>CAZADP010000182.1:0-2848 GCA_964483905.1 uncultured Candidatus Bathyarchaeia archaeon
GACGCCACACGATGTGCACTGCTGTTAGCCGCTGAAGGCATGGACGACCCAGACTGGAGAAGCGAAAACGCTCGTGATATCAGCAACAAACTAATGTCCTTTTACAATTTTGCCTACAACATTATTAAAGCAAGAGGAAAGGAAAAGTTTGGGCATTTGGAAGAATGGCTGCTCAGTAGACTGCAGCATAAAATCAAGAAAGTGACAGAAAACATGGAGATAATGAAGACCAGAACCGCCATAGAAAACGCTTTCTTTGAAGCTTGGAACGACTTTCGCTGGTATACGCGAAGAAGAGAAAAGGCTGACTCAGAAGCCCTTAAGGAAGCCTTAGAGATGTGGATACGGTTGCTGGCACCTTTCGCGCCTCACGTGTGCGAAGAGATATGGGAAAAAATGAAAAGGAAGGGCTTTGTCTCTTTGGCTGAATGGCCAAACTACAGCAAGGACAAGATAAACATAAAAACCGAAGAAACCGAGAGCCTAATCGAAAACATTCTGGAAGACACATCTAACATCCTCCGTGCAACCAAGATGACGCCTAAAAGAATCTGCTATTACTCGGCTGCGCCATGGAAATGGAAAGTCTACATGAAAGCATTAGAAAAGTCCATGCAAGGGAGAGTTGTTGTAAGCGACTTAATGAAAGAATTAATGAGTGACCCAGAACTGAGAAGAATAGCGAATGAAGTTGCGAAGTTTACCAACGCCATCATCGCTGAAATAAATGAAGTAAGTGAAGAGAGAAAGCAAAGACAACTGGAAGCAAAGACAATTGACGAATATCAAGCACTGAAGGAAGCCGAAGACTTTTTCAAAAGAGAATTCAACACGGAAATCTCTGTGTATCAAGAAGAAGACCCAAAACGCTTTGACCCAAAGAAAAAGGCTCCACTCGCTAGACCCTATCGCCCAGCCATCTTTATCGAATAGAATTATATCCCAGCGAATCAAAGACTCTACTGACAAGGGGGCCCGTGGCCTAGTACGGATAAGGCGTCGGCCTTCTATCGCGAATGGAGGACAGCCGGAGATCCTGGGTTCAAATCCCAGCGGGCCCGCCATCTGACAAGGATAACGTTGTTGAAGAACATGATTTGAACCTTGTCGATCTTGAGAGCCTCGAGTGCTCACTCGACCGTCTGCTGACTGAAAGGATTTTGCCCAAGCCATGCTCTTGGCATTCGGTTCTGTTCTCGACGAAAGTTATTAATTGGACAAAGCTTAAAATATAGTGCCACTACTCAAGGCTTTGACGCTTTGTTGTATAAAAGAGATGATAGAAGTGAGCACTCATGCAGAAGATCTGAAACTGCGGTTGATGACCGTTGAGTTGTTGAGAGCCGCGAAGAGGGAATTCACTTACCGAGAATTATCCAGCAAAACCGGGTTGCCAGTGACAGTTTTAAGCAGGTACGCGAAGGGTCATGTGTTGCCAAACACCTTGAGAGCGAAACAGCTTGAAAAAATTTTAAACAAACTTGTCGGATTGGAGATTGAACTCCGCAGAAGGATAAGATTCAACGAAGAAGGATATTTTGACAACACCTGGATTATTGGCAACTTTAACATACTCAGGCAGGCGGCTCAGCACGCTCTCTCCACCTTTGCTGGAAAAAGAGTTACCAAGGTTTTGACGGCTGCGGTGGATGGTATACCCCTTGCGACGATGGTTGCCGATGCCTTGGGCGTCAATTTGGTCATTGCGAAACGGGGTAAGGAGGTTGGGGTTCCAGCGTTTTTGGAAGAGACGTATGTGTTGAAAGATTCTGGCGTGACCATGACGTTGTACGTACCTAAAAACGCCTTAAGACCAAGGGACAGTGTGCTTATAGTGGATGACATGATAAAAACTGGAGAAACTCAGATGGCATTAGTCAAGTTGCTTCAGAAGGCAAAGGCTGAGATTTCAGGCATTTTTTCTCTCATCGCCGTGGGAGACGACTGGCAAAAAAGGCTAGAAGTGCCAAAACGTTGCCCTATTGAAGTGGTTACCAAGATTAAGCAAATGGAGTGACAGAACAAAATCGTTGAACTGTGCATAGTCTACATTTCTTTCTTCTGCAGAAGTCTTTGCCAACGCGAAGCAAGGCTGTCTCAAAGTTTACGAAATCCTTTTCGTTAACTTTGTTTTTAGTCCAAAACTGCTTCAGTTCTCGCAACATTTCTTGAGGACTCCCTTCCTTTATTATTCCTAGATTTTTTGCTGCCAAGACAACTAAAGGTGTGGGTTTAGGGTTGGCTTTCTTCCAGGTTCCCCTAAGTTCTCGTAGGAAGATGCTCACGGTTACATCGCCTATGCCCTTTCCCAATTCTTTCAGTCGCTTTTCCAGATCAGAGGAATCTGCAGCCTGTTCGTGAAGGAGATTAAGGTTTCCTCCGTATTTTGTGACTAAATTGCCCATGACTTCGAGAAGCTTGTCTGCGGTTTTGAAATCGTATCGTGTGTAGCTGCCTTCGTCCAGTATCTCAACTAAGCCATCCCATCCAGTTTCCAAAATCCTTTGGGGCGCTAAGACCTTTCGTTTTTCAAAGCACTTGTAGGTCTTTATGACTGCGGTTTCGGTTATTGGAGCGCCAAACAACACAGACGCCAAAAACCACTTGAAAATTTCTCCTTCGTCCTGCTTGCTTAAGTTTATTCCTAAAATCTCTGAGTATTTTTGTCCAAAGTTGCTAACTAATGTTTTTGTACACTCTTTTTCCATGAGGAATACTCCTCATGGTACTATTGTGCTTTAGTATGTTTTAAGGATATGACTGAGTTTAGGGTGACAAAAATAAAAGCCAGTAGAGACTAGAAGGGTTGATGGTGCGTCTCATGAGAACGATAGAGTGGAAAGACGGC
>CAZADP010000183.1:0-2838 GCA_964483905.1 uncultured Candidatus Bathyarchaeia archaeon
AAAACTATTGAACTACAATCCAAAAAGAGGAAAACAAGATTTTGAGCAAATTATCAAAGCTTACATAAAATCTCTCAAGAAAACACGCGCCAATAGATCTAAGAGAATTTGATTATGGCTTGGCAGTCTTACATGCTGGTAGAGGGCTAAAGACCGCGCCAAGCTAATTTTCATTGCGAAGAATAATTATGGATGTTGTGTTTCTTGTTGACAATTCTGGCTGATCTCCAAAGCTCTTCTTCACGTAAGCGCTTTTTATGAGGATTTTATCTCCTAATCTTAGGGTGTGAACAGTGTCTGCGTGTTTTCGCCACGCTGAAACCCACATTCTTCCAGTTTCATCCTTCAACTCAAAAACAGCAAGTTTCACAGTTTCGCCTTTAGACGTCTTCACATCTCTAATCAGAGGTTTAGTAGCAACTTCACCCTCAACATTAACATGGTCTAAGCCCTCTTTCAAATCAACTATCTTCGATAACTCATCACTCGATGTTATCGCTTCCACATAGGTTCCTGTGTCAACGTGAATCTCCAATCCTTCGCCCAGTGCTTTCTTTACTTTCGCATTTACTATCTGCAATCTGATGCCGTCCTTCAGTATTTTATCAAGCTCATCCACCTTTTCATTCCAGACAACAATTGGTATTTCATCCGTTTCGTCAGAAAGTATAAACCGCATGACTTTTCCCGAGCTTGAATCTTTCCGGGCAAAGGTGGACACTGAAAACAGTCCCTTTACCTCGCCTGTGATGCTTACTTTCTTGTTTTTGTACGCTAGGGTTATTTCTCCAATTTTTGTTTTGAATTTCCTGATTGTTGGGTAATCTTTCACTTGAATGTCGCGCGGGTTGATTTCGATTTGGCTTTTTTCTCCGATGTGGAGTTCTACCCTTCCACCCCGATCTTCTCGAGTATATCCGTGAGAAAACCGTATTATCTGCCCGACCTTCATCTTGCCGTCGTCTATAAGGCTCGTCTTGTCGTTCCACAAAACAACCCGTAAGATATCGCTTTCATCAACAATAAACAAACCTGCAAATCTTCCGCCCCTCTTCCCGTCAAAAGTTTTAGAAGGAAAAACCGCGACAACCCGTCCAACAACGCTAACATCACTTAGACCTGGAACCAAATCTCCTATCGAAAGTGTAGGCGTCAACACCTGATTCTCGGGAAATTCAACCCCAAACTGTGCTGCAACAATTCGACAAAGGGTCTTATCTGAGATAAGACCGCCAGTTTTCCTTTTTTCCTCCTCTAACCTCTTTAGAATCTCTTCCCTTGAAACCTCTGGGCACCTTGAAAGTATCTGCTTGATTATTATTTCAGCCGTAGTTTCAGCTCCAATGCGGTTGGAGATGAGCGAGAATTATGCTATAAAGTTTATTAAAAGCTGTTAGCGACTTCCCTGTAGAGAAGGACTTACATAGATGGGTCCAGAGACAATTTATAGCTTGGGCATTGCCCTAGTATTCGTTGGGATGTTCGTCATTTTAGTTGCGGTCATTTTGCTTTTCCTTGCAAGTGTTAGAGGAAAAGGAAAAGTAAGAGGCGGTGGGGCGATAATAATTGGACCTGTTCCTATAATTTTTGGAACAGACAAAGAATCAATTAAAACGATCTTACTGCTTTCATTGGCACTCACAATAATTCTCGTAATAGCAATGGTGATATTCCACGTAATGCTTAGGTGAGCGCGAGCCTGCGATGGCAACCTTCGAAAAAATTGTCATGCATACGACCAATGATGCAAATGGATTCCGAAAAATAATGTTGCTATTCATCTTAGGATTTTTCATAATTTTCCTAGGCATCATAATCTTAGTGGTTGCTGCTGTGCTTTCTGGTGGATCCACAAATTTTGGTGCACTCATATTTATAGGGCCTATTCCGATAGTCATTGGCGCTGGTCCAGAAGCGACATTGATGATTTTACTTGCGATAGTTCTTGCAGTTTTGGCCATTATAATGTTTCTGGTATTGCACAGAAAACCGGATAACCCAAACATTTAGGCTTCTTTTAAATTGTCTCTTCCTCTTTACCGTAGAACACATACAGAAATATCAAAACCAACGCAATGAATGATGCAGTCATGAGAACATACTTGAGTATTTCGAAGTATTCTCCTATGCTCATGAAAGTGTCCCCTTTTACCCCTCTATTCTTTAGTTGAAATATTTAAACAGTAGCTTTTTTCCATTCCCCCATTAAGGAGTCGTGAAGGTCGTCGCGCTCTTCTATGGTCTCATACCACGCCAGAATACTGGCTATTTTCTGTGCCATTAAATGATAGCACAAGTGAACCTCCTTGTCCATGACGCGAAAGTAAAAGTCATCGCAATTGCAAAACTCGGCTTCAGGCATTATGAGATAATCCCGTTCCTTTCCAACGACAATCCAAACTATTCTACCGCTCGGCCTAAAAACATACTTTTTAACGCGATTTTCTCTTAAGGTTTCAAAGGACTTTGTAAATCGTTGACCAAAAATCTCATAAAGTCTTGTCAGGTTCTTACCTGTGAATTTGCCTTCGGCTTTTGCCTCTTTGCATATAGTATTCAAAATATCAAGTTCGGAGCTTTCTTCCATAAACGCACAAGCTCTTCGAATTGGGACTGAATAAAAGAAGGGAGAGCTAGTCTAAGCTTATTGGTTCACCTTTTGGTTTTTTTTCCTCATTGATTTTTGGCAGTTTAACCTCTAACACTCCGTTTTTGTATTCTGTTTTTGCCTCTTTGGCCTTTACCTTTGCAGGTAATGTAATTTCTTTGTAGTACTTGTGCTCTGGAGTGTCAACCGATATGGTCAGCGTGTCTTCTGTTCCATGCAGTTTTATGTCG
>CAZADP010000184.1:0-2817 GCA_964483905.1 uncultured Candidatus Bathyarchaeia archaeon
TTGGCTCTGCTATTCCCATTAACAGATGATGGTGAACTGCGACAGGCTTGGCCCAGCCCATTTTTGGAAATGTTTCTCTGGCTAGAACATGAGCTTTTCTTTGGTCCATGCCGCCGTGTGGTATGTCTGCCCCTATTTCGTTTATGTCAACTGCTTGCATTGGAGGGTAGAAGTATTGAGACAGGTCTAGTTTTTCGTTTTCACTTCTGCCCATTATTGTCATGCATCTCAGGGTTCGGCCGAGGGTCATGTGTTTGGAAAATCTTACCAGTTTTTTCCAGTATTCGTCATTGTTATGATATAGCTCAGAACCCACGACTATTTTTACTCCTGGGCAAAAGAATTTGAATGCTTCTGCATAATATTTTGATGCTGCTAAAATTTTATCCCAATCGCCACCAAACTTGTTGTTAATAAAACTGTGCCAATCTGCGAGATAGGCTTGACATTTTATTCCTGCTTTTATGAAGTCGTTTATTTTGAAACCAGAAATGACGAGATTTCCTAAGTGTAGCAAGCCTGAGATTTCGAAACCCTGATAGTGCTGAGGATGTTCATTTGTTTCTAAGAGTTGCTTCAACTCGTCCTCTACGAGAATCTCTTCTGTTGGTGGTCTTTTGATTAACTCTATTTTTGTTTCTGTATCCAAGCCTTATCCAGCCAGTTTCTTGCCTTGACCTCTTAGTTTCTATGCAAAGGCGAAACTTAAAAGTTGTTTTCGCGGGCAGTTGTCTCCCACGTAACCTATCACTTAACTTCATTGTGGAGCTCTGCGCTCCTCTAGGGTAAGCTCTCTCGGCGTGGGATTATGATGCCCGCGCCCACCGTGTCCCATGTTTGGGTAAACCCGCCATCACAAGTAGCGTAAGCCTTTATGGCTTGCGGTCTTCCGTTGGGTCCGTCTTCATGGATTTATCGGTGGGATTGAAAAGCTCGTATACGTCATCGCTAATAGATATTTTGGTGTGTCTGAAAAGTTAAATGTTACTATCTCACGCTCCAAATAGCGCGCTATATTTTAGCATAAAGGGACTACGTGATGGACGACCCAACTCCTCTTGCATGAATTGAACTCATAATGGACTGACTGTTGTAAAAAATTGGGTTACAAAAGATTTTCGATTGCGATAGGTATAACTCCATCTATGTTTTTGCCTACTTTGAATATTATGATTCAAATTTGCTGTTTGGGTTAAGGTTTTTATGGTTGATTCAATTCTTAGTTGTGTGGTTGTTTATGGAGTATGTGCGGGTTCGTGGCACTATTGCTAATGCATTGGATCATGATTTGAAGACGGAGTTAGAGTTCATTGTTGACACTGGCGCCATTTATACCGTCATAACAAAAAGTATTGCTGATAAGGTGAAGCTGACGGAGTTAGGCAGAAGGAGATTTAAAATGGCTGATGGAGGTGTTGTGGAGTTTCCAGTTTCTGAAGCGTATGTGACGATAGGCAATGATAGCGTGACTTCTCTGGTGGCCATTGCGGATGAGCGTACGCCCGTGCTCTTGGGTGTGACGACTTTGGAGTTGTTGGGTTTGCAGGTTGACCCTGTCAGCGGAAAGCTGACGCCACTTGAGCTAATGATATTATATTAAAAGGTGTAATGTGACGCGGAGGCTTTATGTAGCTAGGTTCTCCTTTTCCCCGCGGGGCCTCAGTTGATGAGTAAAATAATGCTTACTTAACAATGAGTTTTTCTAGGCTTATTTCGAATGCGACTGTGGGGTTCTCTAGTTCGAAGTTGTTCAAAACTTCTGGGTGTACCTCGCCTAGAATGCCTAAGGGTCTGCCATTCATGTGAACCGCGGCCGTTCTGCCATCTAGAAAGCTTGGATGCTTGGCTTCCTTAATTTTCCAATTTTTCATACTTAAACTAGCAAGCAAAGCCTCTGCGAAGGATTTCACTTCTGTGAAATTGGCCCAGGAATGAGATGAAACCGCCGCTGCATTCAGTCTTCTTTCGCACATCGTCTCTAGCCTTGCACTGATTTTCCCAACGTCAGACACTTCAAAAAGTCTTTGCGGGAAACTTTCATGCTTGTTATCGGCCAAATTCTTCATGAGTCCTGGGAGCAAGGACTGGCGCATTATAGCATATTCGGTTGAAACAGGATTTGCAAGCTTGATGGGGTTTTCCCCCTTCATGCGCATGAGCTGATAATGAATGCTTTCATTAGTGAGTGTGAAGTTCATGACTTCCAGAAATCCTAAGCCCACCATGATTTGTCGCACCATATTCGCGAGCCTATGAGCTGGATGCTGTTCTCCAACAGTCACGGCCGCCGGAATTGTGGGCTTCAGTCTGTTATAGCCATAGCCTATGCCAACTTCCTCAACCAAATCCACTTCATGCAATACGTCAATTCTATAAGTCGGAATTGAAACTTCCAAAACACCGTCATCCACCTTTCGTGCATCTAACCTACATCTTTGCAGGCACCTCACAGCCTCCACCTCAGAAATCCCTAAACCAAGCAGTTTATTGGCGTAGTCAACTCTTAACCTCATCTTCTCAGGGTTCAAATCTGGTGAAACGACTGTGCGATCTGAATACTTCACACAGACTTTCTCTATCCTGCCACCTATGTCCGCCAAAGCCGTGGCGAGCACTTTCAAGCTTTTCTCAACAGCCTCATAACTGGTGCCCGTAACATCTAGGAACAGGTTTCTTGTGTTGGCATCTACTCGTGTCAATTCCCCATTTATAATGGGCGGCATCGAAAGAACAGCTCCATCCCTGTCAATGAGTAACGGGTGTTTAGGTGCCCAGTCTATTAGATGCCTATAGGCTGCGCCCTTATCGTGTTTCTCC
>CAZADP010000185.1:0-2774 GCA_964483905.1 uncultured Candidatus Bathyarchaeia archaeon
CGTTCCCGATGGCTACGCCTATGGTTTCCTGTCCTATTGCAGAAAAGACAGATACGGAAAGTTCAGGCAAGGATGTAGAGAAAGCAACTAGGATGAAGCCCACTGTTGTTTTTCCCAGGCCAGTTATGTAAGCAACTTTGACGGAGTTCGTAATTGTCCAGTCACTGGCCTTGTCTAGAACAAGTAAGGAGGCTAGAAGAATCAGCACATTGCTCAATGGCCCCCATTCTTCAAACAAAGCCGGCTCATGCTCCTTCCTTTAATTCCTTTTAGGCATCGTTAAAAGTGTTTTCCCGCTGTTTTGATAGGGATAGAAGGATAAAGCAAAAATCATGTGTCCGCAATAAATTTACCTATGAAGGAAATTGACATAATATTTCTTGGAACTGGAGGCGGAAGATTTTCAACAATAACGCAGAAGAGACGAACTGCAGGAATACGCATGATAAGTAGCGGTTTAAACCTGCATTTAGATCCTGGACCTGGAGCGCTTGTCTACTCAATTAGTGAAGGGTTGGATCCGCAGAAACTCAATGCCGTTTTTGTTTCCCATTGTCATCCAGACCACTACACAGATGCAGAGGTTTTGATTGAAGCTATGACGCGAGGAACTACCCGAAAACACGGAGTGCTCGCCGCTGCCAAAAGCGTTTTAAGCGGAAGTAACGTATGTGAGCCTTCAATCTCGAAATATCATCAGCAAATGCCTGACCAGAAAATCGAGGCAGTGCCAAAAACTAGGTTTCAAGTCAGCGATGTAAATGTCTCAGTGACGGAAGCGAGGCATACAGACCCAGATGCAGTTGGCTTTAGATTTGAAACTTCAGAGTTTGGAGATTTTGCCTACACAAGCGACACAGAACACTTTGAAGGCATAGGGAAATACTATGAAGGTGTAAGGCTTCTAATGCTTTGTGTGATGAGACCGGCTGGAAAACCTTGGAAGGGACACATGACAACAATGGATGCCATAACCATAGTTGAAGAGGCTCGCCCAGAACAGGCCGTTTTGACGCATTTCGGGATGCAAATGATATTCAAAGGACCAGCAAAAGAGGCAAAACTAATTGAAGAAAAAACAGGAGTTCCAACAGTAGCTGCAACGGACGGGATGCGCATAAGTTTTGGAGAAACAATAACCGTGCAAACGAAAAGCATGAAAACCCAACAAGGCTTAAACACCTTCCTCTAAAGAATTTTAACCAGAAATACCTGTATAATGTAGTTAAGAGATGCAAAGTTCATGCAGATCGTATTGCGAATCGGCGGCTCGGTTGTCGCTTCACCCCTACGTCCAGCCTTAATTAGTGAGTACGTCGATTTATTAATAGGTTTAAAGAAGCAGGGGCATGATGTGGCAGTTGTTATAGGAGGCGGTGCTCTAGCTAGAGAATTCATTAAAGGCGCAAAAGATCTGGGACTAGACGAAAAAGCGCAAGATGAAATTGCGATTTCTGTTTCAAGAATTTTGGCCCAGCTTTTGCTCAAGAAGATCGGGAAATTGGGTTGCGAAACCGTTCCACTAACAATTGAAGACGCCGTGAGATGCTTACGTAAAGGGAAAATTGCTGTGATGGGTGGCTTAAGACCAGGTATGACCACGGATGCGGTCGCAGCTTTGATTGTCGAACAGACAGATGCTGATTTGCTCGTTAAAGCAACAGACCAAGAGGGCATATACAATAAAGACCCTAGAAAACATGAGAATGCAGTTAAACTTGACCACTTAAGCTTCGAGGATCTATCGAAGGTATTTGCTGAAAACAAGCATAAAGCGGGCATACATCAGATCATAGACCCGGAGGCAGTTAAAATTCTACAGGATAGACAAGTCAAAGTTGTTGTTGTAAATGGGTTTAAACCTGAGAATGTTCTAGCTGTTGTTGAGGGAAAGCACATTGGGACGGTAATAGATTAAGTTAAATTCTTGCTTTTGGAAGCGACAGATTTAAATATCACTGTCGATATCGACGCCGATATCAATGGTGATAAAATACGCGTCCGTTTGGAAGACACTGGATGAAGCATACAGCAATTGTTCCTAAAGGATTCATACGCTATCAGGTGCTTGAACTTTTGAGCGAGAAACCTATGTCGGGTTCGGAAATGATGAATGAGATTGAAAAGAAAACAGATGGGCGTTGGAAACCAAGCCCAGGCTCAATTTATCCACTTCTGTCATGGTTGCAAGATAACAATTACGTAAAAGAGTTGCCAGTGGAAGAAGGCGGTATGAAGCGTTACACACTTACGGATAAAGGTAAAACTCTCCTAGAAGAACAGAGGAAAATAAAGATGAATTTCAGAAAAGAGGCGAGATTCATGCCGCCGCCTCTCTTGGGAGGCTTATGGTTTCGCTTACCCCCGGAAAGAACCATTGAACTGCGAAAATCTATGCATAGAGTTGTTTCAGCCTTTTTTGAGCTTGGAACTAACTTAGAAGAGCATTTTTCGGAGCATGCTATTGAGGAAGTTTCGAAAGTTTTGGATGAGGCTGCGGAAAAACTTGAAGAACTAAACAGAAAACTGAAGGGGAAGCAAGATGAGCGAAGAAGTAATTAAGGCTGAAGGACTGACGAAAGTTTTCAACAAGCATCTAACGGCAGTTGATCATGTGAACTTTAGTGTGAAACAAGGTGAGGTCTTCGGGTTCTTAGGACCTAACGGTGCAGGAAAAACAACAACAATCAACATGTTGATAACTATCTTGAAGCCTACAGAAGGCAAGGCCTCTGTCTTAGGCTTCGACATTGCAAAGCAAGACAACAACGTTA
>CAZADP010000186.1:0-2762 GCA_964483905.1 uncultured Candidatus Bathyarchaeia archaeon
CTAAGACTATTGAGATGACCGCTCCTGCAATCGCTAATCCCATAGCCAATCTGAAGGCCTCGGGAATTAGTCTCGAAATCCAAGGCTCCGCTCCCCATCTAATCCATATTTCAGGGATCTCTACGAACCTTCGTATCATAGTTCCCCAGAAAAGTAGAGCGAACGTTACAGAGAGGAGAGGCAGAACTATGTTCAAGACGCCTCCGACCATTATGAGTGTGCCCCCGATGTTTGAGTAATCCTTCTTTTCGGGTTTAGACATTCCAGCGACCTGTGTCCCGCACCTAGGACAAGACTCGGCGCCTTCAGGCAGCTTTTCTCCACATTTCATGCAGAAAGGCATATCGTCACTCTCATTGCGTGCTTCTTGACTATTCTAATGGTAGGGCTTCCATATTTCTCATTCCTATTAGGTGTTACTGTTGTGATTAGTTTCTCATCGCGAGAATAGTCCGGCCGCCGGAACTCAAACCTACCTAGGCGAATTTTTTGGACTCACCAATTCAAATTCACAAATCTGACCAACCGTTCTACGAGACTGGAAACGCTGACAAATATGACTGCGATATCAAAGAACCTTAGGAAAGCCATAGGCTAGTTCAGGACAAATAGTTTAATGAGGAACAACAAACACCAAGCACCGGCTATAGAAACGACAATAATTGAGAAGGCTTTGCGAACCGCACATCTGCCGATAGATCGCTTCTCTGCCCAGTCCCTCATCCGTGACTGAGCATATCCGACGACCGATCGCTTTTCCCCCTCCACCTGCCTAAGATAGCTGAAGCATTCATCATTGAGATCGTTAACACGTTCGAAGACTAATAGCCAAATCATTGATATAGCACTGGAAATTCCAGCAAGTACTACTATTGTTGGATATTCCATTAGGTGCAGGTTGGCTGCGGCGGAGGCCATCGACACTAACGCGGTGCCAATGAGGAAACCTCCCATAGGCCATATGTCTCTGCTTCTCTGGTTGACAGCCTCCCATATTATATTGTACTCAAACCTTACAACCTCATCTTTTTCCAAGGATGAAGACCAATGAGTTATGCTCTTTTTCACTCTAATAGTCTTCCTGTAGCTCGTCTCATGCTTCTGCTTCCCTCGAAATGCTATAGCGCTCTTCAACCAACATTTTATTCTGCTACAGTTGCCTAATTATAGATCTGAGAATAGAGTCTGGTCCAGTATCTTACCTCAAGGATGGTAATGATAGCAATGAGCACAAGATACGCTGGAATCCACTGAGGTAAGTATCTAAATGCAGTCAGAAGAGTTAGGGAGAGTATTGCTGCGAAGCCTAACCAATAAATGAATTTCCTTATGCCAAGAGGGCACCAGAATAAGAAGATGAAATGATGAGTTTCTTGTACGCGCTTAGATGCTGAAATCGTCATACTCACCAAGGTCGTGGTTGTCTCTTGCCTTTCACTAGGACTCTTTGAGGCAAGCCTCGGACTTACACTCATGGCCTCCATAGCCATGTAAGACCAGTATAGTGTTCTGCCAAGCATGTACAAGGTTAGAATAGCAAGAAATGAAACTGAAATCAACAGAAATGGCATCGCTACGTAGAAACCTAGCAACAGCCCTGTCGGGCGCTGCGATTCTACCGAGTGAATTTGAACTGTGGCGACTACTGCTGAGAACGCCGATACAGCAATCGCAAGCACATTCTGTGAATGCGCCCTGACTTGCGAGCTGAAATTTTCTACAAGTATTTCCCTCTCTTTTAGGTATGGATCACTGCTCATGGAGGATCGTGAAATATATTGGTCTCGGCGTAGCGATTAGGCTTTTGCCCTCGACGATTTGATGTCCAGAGCGAGACATCAAAGGTGAATTTCTCGGATTCGGAAAACAAGTTTATGTATTCGAGAGACGACATACTTTTCTTGAATTGCTCCGTCTTGCTTGAGACTGAAAAATATTGTCATCTAAACTTGAAAATATCAAGGCTAATCGCTTCCGTTTCCTAAGGCTACTCTACGATAAGTCTGGTGGCGACGAACACAGGTGGTTTAGCATGTGGGATATCGGCAAGGAACTTGGATTAGATGAGGCGGAAACCAATCGAATTGTGCAATACTTGAATGGAGAATATTTGGTCGTACCTAGAGCATTAGGGGGAACGATCGGCATTAGTCACCGCGGCGTCGTAGAAATTGAGGACGCCTTGTCTAATCCTGAGCGAGCAACCACGTATTTTCCACCGGTTGTGAATATCATTCAGGTTCAAGGTGATGTTGTCAGCTCTCAAATCCAACAGGCTACACTGGCAAGCCAGCAAGTACAAATCAATCCGGACGTCCAGCATAGGCTATTCGAGTTTCTGTCCGAACTGGAGAAGAAAATGACCGAGCTTAAGCTGGACGAGTCTTGTCTTCGCGATCTCAAAGCTGACATGGAAACCGTAAAGGCTCAACTGAAAGCATCCAAACCCAAGAGTTCAATCATTAAGGATGCTCTATCTTCCATCCAACGTGTTCTTGAGACTGCAGGTGCAACCGTGCTCGCAGCTGAAATTGCCAAATTGTTAACATCCCTTGTCTAGCGTGTATGCTAAATCGCGGGGAACGAAATTCAACGTCGTTTTGATACTCTCTGAGCTAAGCTGAAAGCATGCAGCATGTTAGCTGCCTTCTCTGCGCGTAGCCAGTTAACCTTGCTAGCTGGGTCCCCCCATCGGCGGCAAAATAGCAGCCGGCTGATCAGCTTCAGGTGGAACCTTAGGATTTCACGCGAGATAATCCAAG
>CAZADP010000187.1:0-2660 GCA_964483905.1 uncultured Candidatus Bathyarchaeia archaeon
GGATAGGTGCCAGGTGGTACATAAAACCAGTCGCGGAAGCAGCTACAGCTTGGGGCCGATACACCATACTCAGCGCGATCAAAATGGCTGAAAGGGCCGGATTGAAGGTCGTTTATGGGGATACTGACAGTATTTTCGTAAGATATGAAAAGGAAAAAATCGAAAAGCTGGCAAAGGAAATAGAGCAAGAGCTTGCATTAGAGATTAGACCAGACAAGGTCTATGTTCGAATATTCTTCACAGAAGCCAAAAAACGCTATGCTGGTCTCCTCCCAGATAGAAGGCTCGACATTGTTGGCTTAGAGGTTATTCGTGGAGATTGGGCAGTTGTGGCCAAGAAAGTGCAGGAAAAGGTTTTGGAAATCATTTTGAAGGAGCAATCTCCTAAGAAGGCTACTGATTTTGTGCAACAATTCATTTATGAACTCCGTCAGAAACGCGTTCCCTATCGCGACCTTATTATATGGAAAACGCTGGCAAAACCTGCTGAAGAATACGAGATTAAGGCTTCACATGTTGAGGCTGCAAAAATGTTAGCAGAGAAAGGCTGGACGCTCACCGTAGGCGACAAAGTGGGCTATGTTGTTTTGGTTGGCAAGGGCCGCTTGTATGAGAGGGTCAAGCCATACGTGTTCGCTTCATACGATGAAGTGGACATAGAGTATTACGTGTCTAAGCAAGTTGTGCCAGCTGCAGCTAGAATTCTCGAAAGCTTTGGCATAACTGAGGAGCAGTTATTGACATCTAGAATTGAGGAAAAGGAAACTAAAAGGCTCACAGACTTTTTCGGAGCTTAGGTGAAAAAGAAAAATATCCTATATTTTTCCTTCCTCCTTCAGGTGTTTGATTTCGGTTTCAATTTGTTCTATCGTGAGCTTTTCCGTGGCTTTTTTCAGCTCTACAACAGAGTCCCCATATTTTCCTCTGATTTCGCTGATGAACTCTATAGCCCTTTTTGCCCCAAGCTCTTTAACTAGAGCTTCAAAGGGCACCTCAACAGTTGCTATCCGTGAGGTTGCCATTTTTTCACCTCTGCTTTTCCTTTATATACTTAACTGGATTTCTAACTTTTAACCTATACCTTTTTTCCGCCGCAAGTTTCTCTATGCTGACTTTCTTGAGCAAGATCTCGTCATCGCATGTCAAGAAGAAATGAGCATTGCTCACACAAGTAGCCGACAAATGCAAAGCGTCTAAAGAGTTCACACCACATTTAGCGGAGAATTCTCTCGTTAGAGCGATAAGCTGCTCACTGCTAGTGACGTTTACCGAGCTTAAGGTTCTCTCAAAGCCCTTGACATCTTTCCTTTTCAGCGGATCCAGAATTTGTTCGATTTCAAACTTTACATAATCAGAGCTTACGATAACCATTTCACCCCGCAAAGTCATTTCAGTGATTTCCATGAAAGCTTGTGACTCCATCTGAATGCGCTTACTACTCTGATTATCCAAGGGTCTGCAATATACATTCGTGTCCAAATAGATTCGTTCGATCAATTATTACCCCACGTGTGAAATACTTGGTTTGATTGTCAGGCAAGCATTTAAAATATGTCAATTTTGCTTCAGCAACTAGCGTAATACACTAAGAGCAGCACTGTGCAAGCTTGCAAACCGCAGCCGCCGAGAAAACAGAAAAATGGAAACTACGGCAGTTACTCATGTGCCTCCTCAATGTCTGAGAATATCATTAGTTGAACGTTTAGCGGTGGCTTTACGGCTTCTGACACGCGTGAAGCAATGATTTTCTTTATGTTTTTCTCACTTGCCACATCTACAATCCTCTGTGTTATGATACCATCAAAGACAACCGTGTCTACCCCATCAATCTGCTGTAGCTTCTCGGCTAATTGGCTTACCGGCAACCGTTCTATCTGCTCCAGCTTTTCGTTTAGGAGAACAGCCTCCAATGTGCCCTCTAACGCCTTGATTGTTTGAATAACCTCGTTGCCTACCTCTATTTTTGGCTTCTCCCTTTTCGGCTTGAACACTTCTCCAATTGGAACCTTGGCTTCTAAGGCTTCAAATATTTCTTTGCAGTTCAATTCTTCAACTTCTTTTCCTCTCGGTGCCCTAGCAATGTACTTTACGTCTGTCACTTGCAAAAGTTCTTTTAGGATTAGGTCTCCGCCTCTATCTCCATCGAGAAAAGCTGTTGCCTCTTTTTCTTTGCAGAGCTTCTTAATTGTTTCTGGAACTTTTGCTCCTTCTAAGGCTATGACGTTAAGCATTCCGCACCGCATCAGGTTTATTATGTCGGCCCTTCCTTCGACGACAATTATCTCTTTGGAGCTGTCGACTTCTGACCCAGCAGACAATTCTTCTGAGCCATACTTTTCGACTTTTGCGATTTTCAGTGTTTCTGCAACCTCTTTAAAAACCTCATCCACTGAGGGCATGGTCTCAATAGTCCACTTGTGGAGAATTTCCTTAGCTCTGTCGATTATAACTTTCCTTCGAGCTTCTCTGACGTCTTCAATTTTTTCAAGGGTTACCTTCGCGGCGCATGGTCCGACCCTGTTTATACTCTCTATGCTTGCAGCAATCAAGGCTGTAGAAACCCTATCTAGACTTGTTGGAATCGTTATAGTGCCTGTCGTTCTGTCTTGTTTCGAGTGGAGCTCGATCTCTATTCTTCCAATTCTTCCAGATTTCTGCAG
>CAZADP010000188.1:0-2655 GCA_964483905.1 uncultured Candidatus Bathyarchaeia archaeon
CAGATCACGCTCAGACTAGCGCGCGCGACGCCTGAACTGACAAGAACAACCGAGGTGAAATAATGGGATTCCAATTCAAACCCAAACTATCCGCAGTTTTAGCAGTTCTCAACGGAGCTTCAGTAGGCTTAGCCTGCATAGTAAGCCAAGGAAACATAACAGCAATAATCATGTGGTTCGCCCTAACAACAGGCGTAACAGCAGGACTAAGCCACTACAAAGAAAAACAATGAAAGCAATATAGCTAACTGCTTTTTTTTGTGGCTTTCTTCACGATTCTAGTCTGTTCCTTAGGTTCATCGAGGATTTTTCCGCGCACACAGAGTTGCGTCTTCAGGAATTAGATGCAGAATATTTTTATTTCTTCTATTGTATGTTCAATACTATGAAAGAAAATTTGGCATGGAAATTGTTATCTGAACTGTTGAAAAACTCTAGAAGAAGCGACAGAGAACTTGCACGCGCTCTAGGCATTTCGCAACCGACAATAACAAGAACGCGCCAAAAAATTGAGCGCGAGGGTTACATCAAAACCTACACCATTATTCCAGACTGGAAAAAATTAGGGTTTGAAATAATAGCTTTTACCTTCACTAAAATGCGTCCAGAAATTCTTTCCCCGGAATTATTTGGAAAGGTTAAGGAGTATGCAGCAAAGTTTCCAAACGCAATCTTTGCTACTTCTGGAGAAGGCTTAGGAATGACTGGAGTGATAATGTCTTTGCATAAAGACTACAGAGATTACGTCCAGAAGTTATCTTTATTCCGTATGGATTGGGGGAAGTACATGGAGAATATTGAAAGTTTTGTCACGGTTCCGGGAGAAGGAGAAATTAAAGAGCTATCATTTACGTATCTCGCAAAAACATTACTATCATAGCAAAAACGCGCGCTAATTGAGGGAAGTCAGCATGGCAGAACGCTATGCAAAGAAGGAATACGAGTCTGTGATAATTAAGACGCTTGGAGATTCGCCGAAACTGAGAATCGTGGACTTTTTCTTGGATAACTCTCTATTCGATTTCACGAAGAAAGAGGTTATAGAAGCTTTGGGGATGAGCAAGCAGACCTTCTACAAATATTTTCCAGAACTGGAGGAATACAGAATAGTCAATGTTTCTAGAAGAATAGGCAAGGCCAAGCTTTACAGGATAAACGAGGGGCATCCGTTAGTAAGCATGTTGAGGGATTACGAAAAGAAGGGTTCACTTCAAACAGCTGAAAAAGAAGCTGACAAAATGCGAAAAACCATTCCAGCAACGTAACGTTTATTCTTTTTGCTCAAGAAAGCGTTTGGAGAGAACAAGCATCTACAGTTCATGAAGGAATTCAACTTCCATGACTCTAGCGCACACTTCCTTCTTTTTATTAAAACCAATATTCCTGCTAAGATTTCTGGTTTATTTTTCTTATACCGCGCGAAAAAAATGCGGAAAGTGTTATATGGTTCTTTTCCGCAATTTTTAGAAATGATGGTGTTGATTTTTGGCTAAAGCCAGAATAATTGTTGGCGGTGTTGTTCAAGGAGTGGGCTACAGGGCTTTAGTCAAACAGGCTGCTAGGCATCTAGGTTTAAAGGGTCTTGTTAGAAACTTGGAAGATACTAAGGTTGAGATTTTCTGTGAGGGCCCCGAGGATAGCATAAATGAATTTCAAAAGAAAATTAACATAAAAGCAAGACCTGAAGACTTCTTGAGCATAAACGTGAGTAAAATCGAGTGCTTCACGGAAGGGCATGAAAGTCACAAGCCTGCATGGAAAACGTATGAGGGTTTTGAAGTAGACTATGGAATTGAGGAGCTTTCACTTTTTGATGAAGCTACGCTTGAGGATCACGAATTCGCCAAATTATATTTCATTGGTTTTAGGAATAAGCTTGAAGAGTTTAGTGAAAACACCAATAGGAATTTTGCTGACATGGCTGAAAAATATGGCGATGTATCAAGAGAGTTGAAGGAATTTAGGAAAACTGTAAAGGATTTCTTGGATGTTTTCATTGTTGAATTTCGGAGGAGAGGAAGAGGTTCAAAAGAATCCTAGTTGGCTGAGAAGATCACTTGAGCCACACTTATGGTTTTCACTGGCGCACGTGCGGGTTTGTTTGTACATTTTTTGGGTCATGAAAGCCTAGCTTGCACTTGAGCTTTTGTACAAGCGTTTTTATCTTCATCGACATTCTCTTCCTCCATTTGTGTCATAATCTCTTCGCGTTTTACACTCCAATTTTCGAGCATGAAATCGCTTGGAGTCTAGTTTCTGCCAACTTTGTCGGCCACTCGCTGAGTAATCTCGTTCTGCATCGCTTAATCCTTCGAGGATGCGCGCTTGTGATTGAATACCTTCAGGTTGAGGTCCGTCAAAGTTAAATTCATATGATGTTTATGGATAAGAAAAGGTAGATGCGAATATGGTTAATGAGGGAAGAGGTCGCTTGTTCAGACGAAAGGACGGCAAATACTTGATTTATGTACCGTTGGACTTGGCTGAAGACAGCATGTTCCCGTTCAAGGATTTCGGAAAAGGCAAAAAAGGTGCAATGGGCTCTCTGGAAGTAAAAATAAGCTTCAAACCTAGCGGAGATAAGAAACTGCTCATAGAAGAATGGAAAGAACCAGAGCCAACACCAACCTAAAGCCTTCCATTCTTTTTTCAGCG
>CAZADP010000189.1:0-2650 GCA_964483905.1 uncultured Candidatus Bathyarchaeia archaeon
TCTGGTTCGTATCTTAAAACGTAGCTCCATCCGGCTTTGTGTCGTCCAGCCTTTCGATATCCTTTAGAGCCAGTGCACCTATGTTGTCCTACTCTGCCGTATCCTTGGGTTCTTGAACCTCGTTTTTTTCTGATTTTTCTAAGTTTATGTGGCATTTTAACCAGCTACTTTGTCTATTGGTTTTTCTTCGA
This sequence comes from uncultured Candidatus Bathyarchaeia archaeon, assembly GCA_964483905.1. GTDB lineage: Archaea > Thermoproteota > Bathyarchaeia > Bathyarchaeales > Bathycorpusculaceae > CAZADP01. The sequence continues at coordinate 192 of CAZADP010000189.1, forward strand.
TTGCCCTTTTTAATCGTACTTCAAGCACACCGTTCTTATACGTTGTTTTTATGTTGCTTGGAATCACTCTTCCAGGGAGATTTAAAGTTTTATGGTATTTGTGGTCTAAATCGTCAGCAGATAAAATTAACTGTTGATTTCTTACGTGAATTCTCAGGTTTTCTTTTCTGAATCCTGCAAGTTCGGCAACAACTATTATTTCATTTTCTTCTTCGAGCACGTCAATGAGGGGTTCTGGTTCTCTCCACTTTCTCTGTCTATAGGTCTTTGGAAGTCTGTATCTGTAGGGATATATCCGTCTTTTAGTCTTTGAGTTCTTTATTCGAAACATTTGAGGAGCATCTTTTTCTTTCGCTCTTTTGAAGACTCTAAAAATGTCAGACCGTTTTGAACGTTTGTTGCTTCTCCGCCACCTTGCGCTCAATGTGTTTTCTCCTCTGATGCAATGGCACTCCAAAAGTAGCTAAGGTGACTATAAAATGTATCGCACGCAAAGCTGTCAAAAATGAAGGCTCAGACCATTCGTTTTATAAGTTCATTAATTTTTTCTCCTCGATATCCTAGCTCGCCGCCCATACCATAACTCTTTTTTATTTTTCCTTTGAAGCCTTTGATTGGAGGATGCAGCTTAAAAACTGGTTGTACGCTCGGTAACTTCCAATATTCGATACGACAATTAAAAACTGCTTCTGCCAACTCATTCAAGGATTTGTAGCCAGTTTTCTGAGTGTATTCGTCTGTCAATTTCCTGTTACCAGCAAGTCTTCCTCTCTCCTTCAATAGCATACTCACAATCTCTTTTGAGGCTTCACCCCATGTGACGAAATTCTGTGCTGTCTTTAGCATCCCGAGAAATGGCGGTCGATCATCAATCAACACGGCATAATTATTTCTTGTTAAGTTAAGCATTTGCAGTGTCTCCCTTGCATGTCGCGAGGCGCTAATAGTTCCACGAACTCTTATTACTGCGATACATGTGCGTTCCTTCGCTTTTTCAGCCAATTATTTCACCCAATCCATGGGAGTTATGAGGCTATACGTTTTCTTTAGTGCATCGAAAACGGCATATGCAAAAGAAGGAACAGTCCTTGTCGAACCATAACTCCTAGTCCAGCAGTCTTTTATGCCAGTGAGACCCAGAATAACTTTCGCAACTTCACTTGCAACAATGCCTAAGCCTCGGGGTCCAGGAACAATATTTATTCTAACCCCACCGCATTTTCCCTCAACTTGAAAAGGTATGGAGTGAAGTTTTCCGCAGCCGCACTCCCAGCTTCCGCATCCACGTCTTACCGGAACAATCTTTAGGCGAGCGTCTATGGCTGCTTTTTCTATGGCTGTTCGCACTTGGCTTGCTTTTCCGGATCCTAGGCCCATGTAACCGTCTCTGTTTCCAACGGCAACTATCGCCTTAAACCTTGATTTTTCGCCAGCATCTGTCTGCTTTTGAACCAAGTTTATGTTTATAACTTCTTCTTGTAGGTCTGGAAGTAACACGTCAACAATTTGTGGTTCGCGAATCTGTAGGCTTTCCATAAAGACTTCTTCAATAGATGTTACTCTGCCCTCTTGAATCATCTTTCCGAGGCGGGTTCTGGGAACCCACTGCTCTAAACTTCCTGATGCTTGTCTTTCAACTGTCAAGTCTTCCTACCTCCGCTACCAAATGCAGCTATTAAATCCTCTTTGACCTTTTCAAAGTGTTTAGGAAGGTTTTCTGGGGGAAGTTTTTGCTCCAAATATTTTGAAAATCTGGACTGGTACGCTTCAAGGTCGGATGCTAAGCTTTGCGCATACTGTGTTATATGTTCGCCTTTTATTCTCGTTTCATCAGGTAGTTTTTCTTTGCTGCATGGCACGTTTATCCCTGCATCCAACACTCCTTTTAACACGGCGAGAACTCTTGCGCCCTTGGAAGGTGAATGTAACCCCATATCTAGAATTGCTTCTCTTGTGCCCCTAGCTTTGGCTTTCAGTCCACAAAGAAGCCCGGTAAGATAGGCTGTCGGAATATTGCCTCTAGGGCCTTTCCAACCGTACTTTTTTGCTAGCTCTTTGCTGTGGGCTGAAACCAAAACTTCGTCTCCAATGGGTTTAGCCACAATTATTTGGGCAATCATATTGTCAAGTGTGCCGCGGGCTACTAGTCTGGGTTTTCCTGAGAGAACGAAGGCTTCTCGTGCCTTATAATCTGTTTTTCCTTCTCTTCTTCGTCGAAACGGAACGCAATAGCGTGAATTCCTAGCCATTAACGTTTCCTCCAAAGCTCGTGCGTCTTCAGGTAGCGCTCTAATTCTGCGACAGACCCGAATCTGCCGCTTGTTGCCATTCTGTACAGCCTTCGATATGTGGTCTCCGCGATAATTCTGCTGTTTTTTAGTTCACGAAGTCTTTTTCTCAAAGCTCGAATCCTACTCATCCAAGCCTCTTTCTTAGAAACTTTTGCGTAAGCTGACCCG
>CAZADP010000190.1:0-2638 GCA_964483905.1 uncultured Candidatus Bathyarchaeia archaeon
ATGGAAACAACATTTTCATGGATGTCCAAAAGAAGGTTGAAGAGAACAAACAAAAAATTTACCAAAAACTAGGAATCTAGAGTCCCTTTTCCTTTTTTCTTGGTTGTTATCTCTTTTTTAAGTGGATTGCGTACTTCGTTGTTTTATAGGAGAAAATTTTCCTCACACTTTCGTGTTTGGCAACCACAGCGGCGGTTTCCCTGTAACCCTTCTTTGGAATCATCCATGACAAAAACCTTGACTAATATCGCTGGCTTCTCACCAAACTCCTGCTAATGCGAACAACATTATTTGCCAAAAACCGCTTGATCTGATAGATATAATTCGAAAAGTGAATATTTGACTAAGAAATATGCTGTTTCCAATGGTGCTTTGTGTATTCTATAGCTTCAGAAATTGAGAAAGGGCGAGAATTATTTCCAGTTCTCACATAAAATTCTTCTGCATCGCCCTCTTTTAGAAAAGCTGGGATGTTCGACGGCGAGACTTTAACCTCACAAACCTCTTTGTTTTGGGATTCAACGAACGAGATTTTGACAAAACTGAGGAATTCATTGCCAATTCTTGATGATATTAGATTGACAAGATGATTTTCAAAACCATCCTTATTCTGATTTTTTAGAGTTTGGTAATCATGAGAAAGACCGATTAGTTGTCTGTCGTCACCAATACCTATCATTAGAGTACCTCCTTCAGCGTTTAGGAACGCACAAATAGTTTTCAAACAAGCTTTTTCAAGACTACTCTCTACTCCTTTTTTTCGAGTGTTGAATCGCAAAGTCGATTTAAACTCTATGCGTTGCCCTTCAGGCATTTTTGTCAGTTCTAGCAGCTGAGCCTCAGATGCATTCACTTCGAGAAGCACATCTAAAAATAACAGTTCAAGCCTTTCAATTAGCTGTTTTTTGACTGTACCATCAAGCTCATTAACTAGCGCACGAGCAGGGATAACATGTATGTTACCATATTCAGCCACTGCTTCTTCCAAAGTAACGTGAGTTTTTGGGCCAGCAGGTAAGAGGACAAACCAGATTTCGTCCTTTTCAGGGATTCTTTTTAGTCTTCTGGAAAGGTCCTTAGTAGTTACTGAACCCATTAGACATTTTATCCATATTTCCCGCCCTTTCCCAGCGATCTTCATGTCAAATATTCGGTCAGCATACCTAAGACTTTCCTTTTTCTCGACAGAATAGCCAAGCTCCTCGAAAGTCTCAGCAATGATTCCTCTAAAAGCAATTATACGAGATAATTTTTCGGCACGTTTTATCCAAAATGTTCTTCTCGACGAAGTAGATTGCTCCAAATCAAAAAATGCCTTCTCGATCAATTCTTGAGAAATTCCAATAACTGGCTGCATATACCTTATGCGTTCTAAAATAGATTTCACAATTGCAGAAGCATCCTTTTTAGAAAATGGGATTATCTGGAAATATCCAGTCAACTCACTAATATGTCGGAGTCGAACAGAAGTATCCATCAATGGAATTACCATCTTTTTCTTTCTTTCTGCCAAATCAATCTCTTTTTTAACCAACGTTGACCTTAGACTCATTCTGGTGAACAATGCAACCAGGAGATCGCATTTTTCTATTCGAGTTTCTTTGACAGAATCTAATTTTGGTATGACTCCTTGCGCATCATGAGGGGACAAAAAAACATCGAATATTCCCAAGGAATTTAGAACATTAACAACTAGCCCTACAAATTTAACATCTTCTGAGTCATATGTGAAATAGAGGAATAATTTGCTCTTTTGTTTCATGCATTCACAATAACCTAAAGAGCAATTTATTGTTATTGTTCAAGGTTCATCTGTGATCCAGTAGCTTGTAGAATGCAATAAATCCGATGAAACGCTGAATTACAGCATCTGTTTTCCCAACAAGCTATCAACCCCCAGCATCTCTAAATCTTTTTTTGGAAACGTCATACTAATGGTCACTTCAACCAATAACGAAAACACAGAGTCCATTCAACAACATCATGAAACATGATAGAGTTATTAGATCCAATCGCAAAATCACAGGTCAAGTTTGAAACACTGTCAAGTTGTTTTATCAAGTTGCAATACAATTCTGAAAGACGACAAACACTTCGTCTTTTCTTGATTATTTTTGTTTTTGATTGTTGATAGCTAGTTTGGATTCTGTTTAACGTTTCGGAAGATTTAATATTCAATCTCTACATTCCATTAACCGCGAGGCAAATGCCATGTTCAAAAGCTTTAGAGACAAAATAGCCCTTTCCGGAATTACGGTGCTGATTATAGGCGTAGCCCTACTAATAGGCACTTTCGTAAGCGCCTACGGATTCCTAACCCAGAGCCTATCGATAATTGCTTCTGAAGATTTGGTGCGAACATTCGGCGAAGCATTGGCTCCATTGATTGCAACGTGCATACGCATAATGTATCTTGGAGTAATGGGTTGGATAGGCTCACTATTAACAATGAGAGGAGTGACAATAATCGCCCATACGCCACAGATGCCGACCGTTGTTCCACAAAAGCCAATCCCAGCTCCACAAAAACCATTACCATTACCTCAGAAGGCAAAAGAAGAAAAGCCGCAGGAAGAAGCTAAGCCGGAAGCTAAACCGTCAGAACCAGAATTTGTGGTTATACCTCCAGAGCAAGTTT
>CAZADP010000191.1:0-2629 GCA_964483905.1 uncultured Candidatus Bathyarchaeia archaeon
TCTTGGCTAACTCGGGTGGAGTAGCAGCAAGCTATTTTGAGTGGGTTCAAAATCTGACACGAGAACACTGGACACTAGAAGAAGTAAACAGGAAATTGGAATATAAAATAGTAAAGGCTTTTGACGACGTTTACAACGAAGCGAAAAAAGAAGAGAGCGACATGCGGACAGCGGCGCTTATGCTTGGCGTCGGAAGGGTCAGTGAAGCAATAAAGACATTGGGCTTATGGCCATAGTGGAACGGAAAACACTTTCTATTTCATTTGGCTAAACGGCAAAGGCTCCATTACAAATCGAAATTTTCTTGAACTCTTTTATCTAAGTTTTTAAACTGCAGTTCTTATATCTACTCTTCAGTAGCACTTTTAGAGTCGCAAAAGGGATGAGAATGCCCAGAACACTATCAATGAAGATCGGAAATTTAGATTTCAGTTTTGAAAATTCACTAGTAAAGATTATTGCGAACAGGAACTGCCCGGAAATCAAGCTTGCAGGATTAGATTTGGGACCCTTCGAAGAAGGAAACGAATACGAAGTTCAATACTGGATAGCCAAAGAGCTTGAAAAATCAGGAATTGCACGTTTTCGTGAAGAAGAACGATTTGACTCGGCAAAACTCTACAAAATCCAATGGACAGAGCGCGCTCAAACGGCTGGGCAAATATCCAAACTGCCAGAGAACTTCTACCCAAAACTTCGCCGGTGCCTGGCAGAACTAGAGCAAGAGGCTAAAACCCCAGAAAAAATGCGAGAATATGAAAAAGTCAAGCATTTGGCTCGAGATATCGTGAATTCGAGATTAAAGAAAATTGTTTCACTGGCTTCGGCTGCAGCTCAAACAGAACAAATGCTAAAAAACTTCGCACATGAGGAAAGGTTTGTTTACGAACGGCTCTATGAGCTTATCCATGAGTGGCGAACACAGATATTAGAGTATGAGGGAGAGAAGAATGACTGAGGAATTGGAAGTCTTAGACCCGCAAGAGCGCTTTCTTGAATTTTTTAAAACAGAAAAATATCGCCAAAGAATTTCACAGATGGGGGTGACGGGCAAAACATCATTATTGGCTGATTTTGAGGATCTTTTGGCTTTTGACCAAAGAATTGCTGAGGACCTTTTAGAAAAACCAGATGAGTATTTGAGACACGCCAACAATGCGGCTTATGCCCAACTACAGATTGAAGACCCAGAATATGCTGAAAAACTGGAAACCGTGACCGTAAGAATTGTTCAGCTTTTGGAAACCGCGCAGTTAAGGAAACTTGGCTCAGACCACATTGGAAGGCTCGTCATGATTGAAGGAATAGTTGTGCGTTCAACACCCGTCCGCCCCATGGTCATGCAAGCTTCTTTCAAATGTAGAAGATGTGGAGAAATATCGCGAATCAATCAAAGTGGGCCGTTTTTAAGAGCCCCCTTCCAATGTCAAAACCCTTCGTGTGGCTCAAAAGGACCATTTGATTTTCTTCAAGAAGAATCAACGTTCATAGACTCTCAAGACCTTCGCATCCAAGAAAGACCAGAAGACCTCCCGCCCGGACAACTGCCCAGAACGCTACATGTCAAGCTTGTCGGAGGCGAAATAGTTGATGTCGCAAGACCGGGAGATCATATTTCCGCAGTCGGTGTAGTTCGTGCAGCAGCACCTACGCTTCCAAGAGTTGGAAAACTAAGGACATTCATCTTGCATTTGGATGCAAACTCGATAGAGGTCTTGGGCAAGGAACCAGAAGCAACACTTCCATCACCAGAAGAAGAAGAGAAAATCCTCGAACTTGCAAAAGACCCATGGATACATAGAAAAATCATAAACTCAATAGCACCGTCAATATATGGATATGACCATGTAAAAGAGGCAATAATGCACCTCATATTCAGCGGGGTGCCCAAAACCCTCCCAGACATAACAATAAGAGGCGAATTGAATGCTCTTCTGATAGGAGATCCTGGAACGGCAAAATCTCAGCTCCTGCAGTACGTGGCAAGGGTCGCACCAAGGGGATTATACACCTCTGGACGTGGCACAACCGCTGCTGGTTTAACGGCTGCGGTTATCCGTGAGCGGGGCGGCGGAATGAGCCTCGAGGCTGGAGCCCTAGTATTGGCCGACAAAGGAATCGCATGCATCGACGAAATGGACAAAATGCGTCCTGAGGATAGGGTTGCTATTCACGAGGCTATGGAGCAACATACTGTTTCAGTTGCGAAAGGTGGCATCGTAGCAACGCTTAACGCAAGAACAGCCATACTTGCAGCTGCTAATCCCGCTTTAGGAAGGTATGAACCACATCGCACAGTGGCTGAAAACATCTCATTGCCCGTTACAATACTTTCTAGGTTTGACTTAATCTTCGTTTTGAGAGATGTGCCAAATAAAGAAGTGGATGGCAAAATGTCGCAGCACATCCTTGAGATTCACAGAAAAGGTTTAAGTCCTGTGGAGCCGCCTATTACCTTAGAGCTTCTACGGAAATATGTAAGCTATGCTAAAGGAATCAAACCAGTTCTAACCCAAGAAGCGCTCCAACGCTTAAATGATTTCTATCTTGCAATGCGTTCAGTAAGCGAAGCAGAAGGCTCACCAGTTGCAATAACCGCACGTCAACTCGAATCTCTTGTACGCATAGC
>CAZADP010000192.1:0-2626 GCA_964483905.1 uncultured Candidatus Bathyarchaeia archaeon
GTATAACCACTGCCGACCCACGGGTTGCTTGTGTCATTGTGGAAATAGAAGTTTAGTGTTTCTGGAACCTCTGCAGGTGATGAATTGGCGATTGGGAGAATGTCTGGCATGAAGTAATAAGATAGGGATGCAGAAAATGCGAGAATCCAAAGAACGACCAAACTGTTCAACCGATGGTGTTTTCTAAGCATATCACTCAACCTCATAAATTTGTCTCTAATGACTTAAATTAAACCTTGTTAATCTCTAATACAGATTGCCAGTACCTTTTAGACGTTGAACTTCATCGTTCTTGGTTTCTGAAGATTCCCATAAGTATCGGAAGTAGTCTCTAGCGAATTTTACGAGCCCCAAGTGATTCGACCATATAACAAGAGTGGGTTTCTCCTCGCCTAAAAATAGTACAGCTTCTTTGCTATCCACTATGACCCCGCCGCCGAACATGTGATCTCGCATCCGCACTTCTGCGATGCCAGTTATTTCTTTGAGGCTCCACTCTTTTGCCTCTCCGGCAACCATGAAGAGAATTTTTACGCCCCTTCCTCGCAAACGCATCAGCATAGGCGCAAAAGTTCCAGAAAGAGTTTCCGTGAATGCAGGAGCGGCAACCATGAGTTCCGTCTTAGCCTTATCCAGCATTTCCTCAAGCTTAGCTAGAATGCTGAACTCGCCGCGAAGAATCCAGATGTCGGGTTTCTCTCGAATCTCTCTCTTCTCGTAGAAGGGCTGTAACTCGCCCAAAATTGTTTTCTCCCAAGATTTGACTTTTTCTTCCATTTGCAGTTTCATCGTCGCCAGGGCTTCGGAAGGCACCTTGGGATAGTGTCGCCCAGGTCTTTCGTGCTCGGTTTCAATCCATCCCTTTCTCTCCAATGAGCCTAAGGTTTCATAGATTTTTGAGTAAGGAACATTTGAATAATCGCTCACTTGGCTGGCAGTTAGGACTCCTCTTTCAAGAAGTGCTAGGTAAGCGCGTGTCTCGTATTCGGTTAGCCCCAGTTCGCGCAGAACCCTTTTAGCTTCTTCGCTTATGGGCGTAGTCAACCTTTTTCACCTTAGGAAATGTTTGGAAACCTTCTTATAGTGAGTGTTCAACGTTTCTTAAAACAGTTTACAACCCTCAGTGGTGTCAAATTGCAAACTCTAAAGGAAAATGAAAAAACTCCTGCTTCTCACTTCATTAAGCAAACAAGAAGCCTTTGTCCCAAATGCCTAGAAAGAATAGACGCAACACTTGAAGAACGCGACGGAAAGGTTCTAATCATCAAAGATTGCCCTCAACATGGACATTTTGAAGACGTTTACTGGTCAGACTATGAAATGTTTAAGGGCTTTGAGAGATACGAGAAGGTTGGTAAGGGTATATTAAATCCTAGAACCAAGACTGTTAAGGGTTGCCCATACGACTGCGGACTGTGCCCAAACCACAAGTCGCACACTGTTCTAGCCATAATAGACGTCACAAACGCCTGCAACCTTCAATGTTCAATATGCTTCGCCTACGCTGGCAAGGCAGGCTACTTGTACAAGCCTGACTTACAAAATATCGAGGAAATGCTAGACAACCTAAGAAAAAATCTACCTGTCCCACCGCCAGCCGTTCAATTTTCAGGTGGCGAACCCACAGTTCGTCCAGACCTGCCCGAAATCATTCGAATAGCTAAGGAGAAGGGCTTCAGACACATCGAGGTCAACACTAACGGTGTGAGAATAGCTGAAAAAGACGGAGTAGAGTATATCAAGGAGCTCCAAAAAGCTGGCATGGATACCTTCTACTTGTCCTTCGACGGCGTCACACTCGAACCGTACATTGGTAGAGCCCCTACACACCTTGACCAACAGGGCAAGTTGGAGTATGCCAAGTGGCTCTTCGAAGTTAAACAGCGAGCGGTCGAGAACTGCCGTCAAGCTAATCAGAAAAGTGTTGTTTTGGTTCCCGTCATAGTCAAAGGGATGAATGACCACCAACTGGGCGAAATAATCCAATTCGCCATCAAAAACATAGACGTAATTCGATGCGTAAACTTTCAGCCAGTTTCTTTCGCAGGACGAACCGAAGAGTGGGAAGTAAAGCAGGGCAGAATAACGATTCCAGAAGCTATCAAAAAAATTGAGGAGCAGACTGAGGGATTGGTTAAAGCGGGTGATTTCTACCCTATTCCCTGCACTTATCCTATCTCGGACTTTTTGAACGCTTACAAGTCCAAGGCTCACGTAGAGTTCACTTGTCATCCGCATTGTGGAGCAGCTACCTACCTATACGCACATAAGGAAGAAGTAATCCCAATTACAAAACTCGGAAACGTAGACAAATTCTTCAACAGTTTAAGTCAGGCAGCAGAAGACTTGCGCCAAGGCAAGAGGCTGAAGGCAAAGCTGAGAGTGGGCATCTCCACTCTTCGCAACATCAAACCAAAAATTCTAAGGCAAATCGCGCCAGTCATTCTCGGTGGAAGTTTTGAGTCGCTTAGACCCTTCCACTACAGAACACTCATGATAGGATTGATGCACTTCATGGACGCCTACAACTTCGATCTCGAAAGAGTGGAAAGATGCGTCATAAACTACGCCTTTCCAGGCGGCAGAATCGTGCCCTTCTGCACAATGAACACGCTTCATCGACAAA
>CAZADP010000193.1:0-2617 GCA_964483905.1 uncultured Candidatus Bathyarchaeia archaeon
TCAAATTTCTAAAAATGGTGAAAACCTCGTTGGCTAGTATAGCCTGTTTTGTTGAGAAGTATAATTTCACAGACCCAAAGGAAGCTAAGGCCCTCCAGAATTTCAAGATGGCAGCGGAAACGATGGGTCACGAATTCGATTTCATGTTTAGAGAAAACCTTCTTGCAATTCCGAAATATGACGCTGTTTTTATTAGGGCGACAACAGACCCGCTTTTCACTGCCTACATAGTTTCTAAAACAGCATGGGAACTTGGCCTAAAAGTGGTTGACGATCCGAAATCGATTCAGATTTGTGGAAACAAAATTCATCTGTACGAGCTTTTCAAAAAATATGACGTTCCTCACATTCCAACAGTTTTCTTAAACAAGGATGAGCTGCACCACAAACGAATCTTGGATATTTTCAGAACCTTTGGAAGACCAGTCGTGGTTAAGGCGCCGTATACAAGCTTTTCAAAGTATGTGGAAAAAGTCGCTTGCGAAACAAGCTTTCGCGATGTTGCAAAAAGATTTTTCAAAAAATCCGACGTTTTAGTGGTACAGAAGTTTATGCCTTCAGCCTTTGATTGGAGAGTTGGGGTCTTAAACGGCGAGGTCTTGTACGTGTGCAAGTATATGGTGCCTAAAGGTAGATGGAAACACGGTGCCAAACGCAGAGGCAAACCCAGTTTTGTTTGGGGCAGAACAATATCGCTTAAAAGAGAAAACGCACCCGTGAAACTGAAAGAAACGGCTTTGAAAGCGTGCGAAGTAGTTGGACGTGGGCTTTACGGAGTAGACATCAAAGAGATTGACGGCGATTACATTGTGGTGGAAGTGAATGATAACCCAAGTATTTACGCGGGCCATGAAGACCTCAGAAACAAAGACGTATACAACAAAATCATAGAATACCTCACAGACTGACATCTATCCGTGCATCAATCATTCTACAGCATTTTTTCTAGAAGGCAACGTAGATCTATTGCTTTCTGAACAATCTCCTGACTCTCAAAATGCTCAATTTCAAGTAGCTTCGGTAATTGTCGGTACAATTCCGGCATTCCTAAAATGTCCTCAATTTGTTCACGGATCCACTTGTCATAAGCAATGGGATAAGTCCGAAGGGAAATGAATAAAGCTTGAAGAAATTCTTGGAATGCATTATATAGCCGATGAAAAGCTTGAAAGTATAAGCCCCGATCCACGTATAGAGGAATATGATCGAGGTTGTTGAGACAATACTGGCGGACCATCACTAGTCTTTCGTGGCGAAGTGCCTCGTTATAGTATGGTAGCCATTTGTCCTTGAGACGTTTAAGGTAATCACTGCGTTCCCATAAAGGCGCGCTGTACACTAGCGTGTTGCCTATTTCCAATTCAAATTCATCTGGTCCAGAGGTCCAACCGCGTGGTTTGGGTGTAAATTGACCGTCGATAAAGCCCAAGTCAACATGGGAGTATTTTCCTACTTTCCGCAATTCCTTGAAAACGTTCTCTGTCTCGTAAAAGCTACTCCATTGTTGCTCGAGCGCAGTTTTTTTGGTCAAAGGCTCTTTGGGAGGCATAAGAATAGTGATATCTAGACAGCTATCGCGGCTGGCTTTACCGCGTGCACAAGAACCGATGAGTACCACACCTTCTACTTCAGGAAACGATGAGAAGAAAACCACAATAGCCTCTGAAGCACGTTCATGTTCAATAGTCGGATACTTAGCTTTCTTTTCCATGCTCATCAGCCCAACCTTCCTATAAATAAGGCTTTATTCATTATGTTTTCGACACCTATTTATCCTAACATTAACAATTTGTCATGACTAAAGGAGAAGAACGTTAAATGTTAAAAGAATCCGTTGAAGATTATGGGTTCTATAAAGGCATGTCTGTTGATGATCTGGTTTTTCAGATGGAAAAGGCTTGGGGTTTCACGGCGGGTAAGCTGGCTTTGGGTGTTAGAATTTTAGAGAACATGATGAAGGATAGGGATTGTGTGAAGTTTCTTTCTTTCACCGGAAACCTTGTGGCTACTGGAACCAGAGGTGCTTTAAAAGAGCTTGTTAAGCGCAAGCTTGTTGATGTTGTAGTTACAACTTGCGGAACGCTCGATCATGATATTGCCAGAAGTTGGAAAAAATATTACAAGGGTTCGTTCCAAATGGATGATGCTAAACTTCGTAAAAAGGGCATAAACCGCTTGGGAAATGTTCTGGTTCCGAACGAGAGTTACGGGATAATAATTGAAAAGAAAATGCAAGTGCTACTTCAAAGTTTGTGGAAAGAAGGCGTGAAGGAAGTTTCATCAAGCCAACTGTGCCGAGAAATAGGAAAAGGAATCTGCAAAGAAAGTTCCATCCTCTACTGGGCTGCAAAAAACAACATACCAGTCTATGTGCCCGGCATAACCGACGGCGCCGTCGGATACCAACTGTGGCTTTTTTCACAAGACCATGACTTCAGAATTAACTTGTTAAAGGATTCCGGACAACTCAACGATGCCGTTTTCACAGCAAAGAAGACAGGCGCCTTACTAGTTGGCGGCGGCATCTCAAAGCATCATACGCTCTGGTGGAACCAGTTTAGGGAAGGATTAAACTACGCTGTATACATTAGCACCGCCGTAGAGTGGGATGGCAGCT
>CAZADP010000194.1:0-2554 GCA_964483905.1 uncultured Candidatus Bathyarchaeia archaeon
CACATCCAGTGATTGACCTCATGCCAGAACAACGAGGAGTAGAATACAAAGGCGCCACAATGCGCTTAGGCGCTCATAAAATAATACTAGAACCGGGCACGCTTGCGCATAGTTTGTATCAACACGAGGAAGTTTACGAACGTCACCGCCACAGATTTGAGGTCAACCTAGACTATCTGGAAACTCTGAGAAAGAACGGGCTATGCTTTTCTGGCAAAAGCACAGATGGCAGAAGAATGGAAACTCTGGAATTGCCTAACCATTACTTCTTCTTTGCCTCGCAGTTTCATGGCGAATTCAAAAGCCGCCCAGGCAAGCCTTCACCCGAATACTACGGTTTCATCCGCGCGTGCTTAAACAAAAACTTGGGTAAACCAAAGCCCAAATTCTAAAAAGAAGAAAAATTGGCTCAGTACGTGCGGTGATACGGCCTCACAAGCTCTTCAAGCAACGAAAGCAACGTGGGCACTTTGAACACGATGTCCGTAAAAGTCACTATACCAGCAAGCTTACCATTGTCCATAACAGGTAACGTCTTGATTTTCCTTTTTGCCATAAGTCTAGCAGCTTCCTCGATGGTGGCCGATCCGCTCACAGTCACCAACGGACTGCTCATAATCTGTTTGGCTGTTAAAGCTCCCGGTGCCAAGCATTGTTCCACCAGCCTCACCAGAATGTCGCGGGCTGTTATAATGCCAACAGGCCTTTCGCCTTGAACGACTACGATTGAGCTTATGTCGAACTTGTTCATAGTCGCCACTATTTCTTGAGCGGTTGTGTCGGGCCGCACTACTTTAACCTCTTTAGACATAATTTCTCTTACAAGAACTAGACTTGCCATGTAATTTCCTCCTTTGGCTAACTCTAGCATTGGCGGTTTTATCATTTATCTGTTTTTATGCTAGGATCAAAGCGTTGCGCTTAAAGGTGAGGGTTTACCTCTTTCACTCCTTGCAAAGGCGAAAATCTTGAGCAATGACGAGCCCTCTCTTGTCCACAAGTTCCGCAATAGCCTAGAAACAGCTAAGAGCTACGGTGAAGTCTGGCGACTTGTGAAGAGCACGGTAGAGTTTTCTTTGGGCAAACGCAGAGGCAGCATGATGCTTTTCTTGGACGATTTACCCCTTCAACTAGGCGCATACCACCCGATTGGAACGAATAACATCGTTTTGAATAGAACCCTAGTCGAAATCGTTGAAGCTTCAATTAGTTCTAAACGCGTAGTGAACGCTTTAGTCTACAACCTGCTCTTGCACGAGTATCTACATGCGCTGGGCAAATATTCAGAAATCGAAGTCAGACGCTTAGTCATAGCTGTTGTCCGCGGATGCTTCGGAGAAGAACACACAGCCACAGTAATCGCAAGGAAGACGCCATGGGCTCTGCTCAGGAACATACCTCTCGAAGCCATCAACGCCCCAAAGCGTGTCATGCAAATCGTAAAAGATTTTGAAGAAACGGATAAATACATAGTCTAAACTTTCTAGGAAAAACCGCAAGTCATCAATGCGCCGGGCACTTGCAACGTGGTGGAATTAGACAAAACATATTATTGTAAGACAACATTCTCTCTGCGTTTATCGCCAGGTGCGAAAAACGATGGTTTCAACCAAGCCAGAAGTAACGCGCAAGACGGTGCTGTTGCCCATCATAGGTTTAGTTGCGTTCTTCTTGTACATTTACCTCTTCAAAGTGGACATTCTAGAGATAATTGCCACAGCACAGCGCGCCGACCCAATACTCTACTCCGCAGCCATACTTATCAGTTTGGCAGAAGTACTCTTCTACGCAATTTCGTGGCGAGCTCTCCTCAATTATCTCTACGTGAAAATTTCCGTCATAAAATCCTACCTTTTCGTCTGGTATGGAATTTTTTTGGACATAATAATTCCAGCCGAATCTATAAGTGGGGAAGTCTGCCGAATATACTTGGTCACCAGAGAACAGAGCGGCACAAGCGGCAAAGTGGTAGCTTCCCTTGTTACGCACAGACTTTTAGGCATGGGAATAAACGTCGCAGCGCTAGTAATGGGCATCAGTTTGCTTCTCGGCGAAACACAGATTAACGACCTTATTTTTAATCTCATCTTGTTTTTCACGGTGGCTATTGTAGCCATCTTGCTTTTGTTCATAGTTCTCTCTTTCAAAGAAAACCTAAGTCTCAAAGTAATTAATGCTCTAATACGCCTAGGTGACTTTCTCAGCAGGGGAAAATGGAAATTATTTAACAAACTTAAGGAAGAAGTTTACAGATCATCAAAAATGTTTCATGATTCCATGCAGGAATACCGACACAAACCCCAAGCACTCGCTACCTCGCTGTTTTTCCTCGCGCTGAACTGGACTTGCAGCTTAAGCATTCCATACATA
The DNA here is from genome assembly GCA_964483905.1 of uncultured Candidatus Bathyarchaeia archaeon. Lineage (GTDB taxonomy): Archaea > Thermoproteota > Bathyarchaeia > Bathyarchaeales > Bathycorpusculaceae > CAZADP01. The sequence continues at coordinate 2,371 of CAZADP010000194.1, forward strand.
GTCTTTCTGTCACTTGGGTTCCCCATCTCATGGGGTGTGGTTCTCATAACCTCAGCCATAGTCGTAGCCGTTAAGTCAATACCCATAGGTGTACCTTTCGAAGTAGGGCTTCCAGAAATAACCATGACTACCCTCTACGTTGGGTTAGGCGTCCCAGGAGATATAAGCGCCACAGCAACAATAC
>CAZADP010000195.1:0-2544 GCA_964483905.1 uncultured Candidatus Bathyarchaeia archaeon
TCATGATAGCATGAATGATGGTAGTGTTGAATATTGCTTCTTCTAATAGAGAGGTTGCAAAGAACTAAGAGGCTTGAGAGAGGTGGGCTTGAGCTCGAAGAGCTCATATGCATAAGTCATAAAACTGAAGCATAAGCATCAATAGATAATGATGAAATCAAAATGGGTAACTCTTTGTGTGGTAGAGGTTGAGTGGTTTGTTTCTGAGGAGAAAGAGGAAGTTAAGAGTGGATTTGGGTGAACTAGAGGATGAAAGAGAATCCTTGTCCAGCTTCTTGCATGCAAAACTAAGAGTTGATGTCACTTCAAGTGGCAATAAGGTTTTTGTAGATTCCGAAAATTTATCCCCAGAAGAGCTGAAGAGGTTGGTGAACAAATTTGTTTACCATCGAAATCTAATGAATAGATATTGGGTTGCATTGGAAGGCGGTGTCGTAAAAATCAATAAGTTCAAGCGTCCTGAGAAAAAGGAAAAACGAGAGAAGAAAGGGACTCCACCTTCAACAATCAAGCACGGTTGGTAGGAAGAAAAAAATAGCGCAAGTGAACAGGAGTATGCCTTGTCGAATATATTAACTGCTGATTTACTGTTCAAGGCGAAAGTTGTCAACTTAATTCTTTCTGAAGACACTGAGGAAGCTCTTGAAATGTTGGTTCAGTATTATAAGGTTGCAAAGCTAAACCTTAGGGTTGGCATGCCGAAGGGGTACTCAAAAAAACCAGCATGTTACGTCGCAAAGACGCGAACGATTTATGTTTCTGAGGGGGAGGTTCTTCGTAATCCACGTGTGATTCTGCACGAGTTTTACCACCATCTAAGAACTGTTGGAGATGAGAAACACAAAGGAACCGAAAAATACGCAAATAAGTTTGCAAAAGAATTCGTTGAAGCCTACAAGTCAATATCAAATGCACAAGCAGTAGAGAACTAAGAGACTGAGAGAGAGCACTTGAACAAAAAGAGGAGAAAGCTAAAGGTGCATGCATGCAGGCCTTCCAGTTCACTCGCTCCTTTCAAATAGCAAATAATGGTTAATCCATTTATCGCGACCAGTCACTTGGTATGTGCGTGCGCTCTCGAGTCTATGGAGCACTTAATTAATGCCTTCTCCAGGATAACTATATCATGAGAAAATATGTGTACGCATTGCTTCACCTTGTTTGGCTTGAACTAAAGAGAATTGTATTTGGAGTGAAGCATTTTGCAGAAGTTGATGTAACGGATAACTGCAATCTTAGATGCAAACATTGCTATCATTTTCACGGAAAAGGAGATTTTAAAACACAAGAACTATCTGTACACGTTTGGGAAAAAAGGTTCAATGAACTCTACAAGTCAGGAATAAGACATATTCTTTTGGTTGGCGGTGAGCCAGCGCTCAGGAAAGATGTTCTTACGCTTGCTGACCAGGTTTTTCCATTTGTCTACGTTATTACAAACGGAACAATAAAGATACCAGAAGAATTCAATCACCGGTTATTTGTTTCAATAGATGGCTCTCAGAAAACAAATGATTCAATAAGAGGAAAAGGTGTTTTTTCAAGAGTAATGAAAAACTATTCAGGGGATAAACGTGTTGTTATCAATATGACAATAACGAAAGATAACTACAAAGAGCTTGAGGATGTCGTAAAAATTGCAAGAGACAATCGTTTCACGGGTGTTGTGTGTAACATATGCGCGTCGGGAACCGATATCAATGTTCCCATGTTCATAAGAAAAGAAGAGAGAGGGACTATAATAAAAGAACTGAAACGAGTAAAGTCGTTGTACCCAAAAGATTTTCTCTTAAGCAAGGCGATGATAGAATGGTATGAATACCCGGACCATAGGAATTCATGCCACTGGGGCGATGAAGTATTACATTTTGATGTTTCATGGAACAGAAGAAGGTGTTTTGGATATAATGTGGACTGTTCCAATTGCGGGTGTCTAGCAGGATCCTTGCAAAATCCTCTAAGAATGCTAAGACACCCACGAGAGATGATGAAATTAGCTTAAAATATCTGCGCTCGCATTTTTTACATTCTAAATTTCTACCTAATTGAGATTCTATTTGCTTCGTTGTACATGCACTATAAGACTTCAATTATGTACGTAAATATACCTTAATTTTCTAAAAGCCAAAATTTTAGAAACTTATTTTCAATTTTCTCTGCTGTGTAGAAACTTAGAAAGTTCTCTAGAAACGAATAGTGATAGAATAGACAATAGTAATGTTGATGCGCGCGCATATTTTTTTGCAGAAAATCGGGGTTGGGGTTTGGGGTTAGAATTTGGTCAAAAGTGTGTGTAGATGATGGTGCTCACACACAACAAATTTAAATAGATCAATATGTCAGCTGATTAAACACGCGAGAATTAGAATTCCATGAGAATGCTAGTTTTTCGTTGACTATTACATGGAGGTGTAATTCGATTGTCGTATAGAGAAAACCGAGAAATGCACAAGGCCGTATGCGCCGATTGTGGTCAAGAATGTGAGGTCCCCTTCAAACCTGACGGAAGCAGACCCGTATACTGCCGAGAATGTTATTCTAAAC
>CAZADP010000196.1:0-2537 GCA_964483905.1 uncultured Candidatus Bathyarchaeia archaeon
CATAGGCACAGGAACTAAAGACGTTCGAGAAAATCTTGTTGAAGGTTGAGTTTATAAACCCGCCTTGTGAAAACCATGGGCGCGAAAGAACCCCATATTGGCATTTAAGAAATGAATTGTCTGAGACAGAGTTAAAGCTCGCACCCCACAGGTCCATGGCTATTGTTGTATTGTAGAAGACATTCCCTGACGCTGTGTTATAATCATTGGTGTAAACGCCAAGGTTATGGCTTATGGTATTGTTGATGATGGCATTGTTGTCCCAACACCCTATTCCATAGCCGCTGTTGCTATATACTGTATTGTTGATGATTGTACCGTTGTCCCGACATTCCATACCATTACGATTGTTTCTGTATACTTTGTTGTTGCTAATGCTAAGGCTACTGGTTGTAACGCAATATATGCCAGTGCTATTGTTTTCATGTACGGCATTGTTGTCAACGTAAGTGTCGGCATCTGTTTCACAATATATCCCGATGCCATTGTTCCTATACACTTTATTGTTGATGACTGTAACATATCCTCCTTTTATTGATATTCCATTGCCGCCATTTTCGTATACTTCATTGGAGTTGGTGTTTGAAAATGACAACGGACCAGGCGACTCCACATAAATTCCGTCGCCTTTGGCATAGTGATATACCCTGTTTCTAGAAATTGAACAGTTGGAACTGAGCAAAACAATTCCATAGTTCATCTCCACTATTTTAGACCCATTCACGATGTTGTCACTGATTACAATGTGATTGCTAGGCTCTTCTTGAGGCCAAAAATAGATTCCTAACAAAGACGCTGAAATATTGTTTGCATTAATGTTAACATCGCTCAAACTCGTGCTTTCGCATATAACACCATAGGCGCAACCTGTAATGTTGTTTTGTGCAAGTTTTACTCCGACAAGCGGTCCTTGGGAACCTTTTATATCTATTCCTTTCTGAGGAGGTAATTCAGGATTCTGTATTGTGAGATTGACTAAGCTAACATTGGAACTATCTATAGTAACGACGCTTAAAGTACCTGCTTTACTACCGTCAATGATTGCAGATTCTCTTCCAATTCCAATTATGGTTAATGGCTTGTCTATGGTCATAGCTTCGTAATAAGTGTAGTTGCCAACGATATTCACTGTATCTCCGTCTCTTGCAGCGCTTAGCCCCTTTTGTATTTCGGCATATGGGTGTCCAAACGAGCCATCTTGTGATGGGTCGCCTTTGTTATGTCCATCAACCCATATGGTGCGTGGCGATGCAGTGCTTGGCAGGCTAACATTTAGACTGAACAATGTGAACGGCGTTAGGAACATGCCGAACAGTAGAAGTATTGACACTAAGGCGTAGAGAACATTTTTCCAATTCATTTTTCTCCTTTCTCCTATTTTCATCTCGATTTGGAAGAGAGAAGTAGCAGAAAATATCAGCATCATCAAACGAAATCATCAAAGAAATCTTGCCATATTCCTCTTCCACAATGCTGAACAGTGTACTCGCAGATAAATTTTGTGAAACAAACTTCCATAAAGCGCGAGTGCTAGCGATTGCCTTTAATTCTTGAAGTTATTGCTTCAACCACTAGCCATAATCACAGCGCACTTCAGAGCCTTATTATTGCCGCTGCAACCAGCCTAGCCCGCGCCTGATTGAAAAGAATATTATTAGGAGCGATGCGCGATTCACTCTTCACTATATGAACAGACAATGCATTGTTACAACCTACATTTGATGCGGCAATCAAAAAAGAAAGCATTCCAACAAAAAAGATGATTGTTACTTTGCCAGACAAGGTATTGCCTTCCCTCATCTTCGCCTCATCCCTAGAAGTTCTGGTCAAATTCTAGTTAAATCTTCCGAGAAAATCCTTTATGTAATCCATTAGTGAATAGGAAGGAAAAATAAGAATTTTATCCAAACCCAAGACCCAACCACCACGCTATCGATCGATCATGACGGCGAAACGATATAAGATGTACAAAGAACGTGAAAAACTCGCTAAGCGAAGGACAACTGACTACATTGTCTAGAAGGTTGCTGACCCCATGAAGCTGCACGTTTTGCAGTTCGATAGCAGATTGAAAGAACTTTAAAACGGTCAGACGATCGATATGCCCTCATACCGATCGATCAGGTTTGAAGCCTGAGATCAAAAGGAAAATGGAGATGCTCGCGTCTGACGTGAGATCAATAGCGAGTGCTTTGGCTTATGTAGACGCGCGAAAATAGCTTATGTGGGAAGCTAGATAGGAATATAGAATCTGAAGGAGGTGAAACAATGAAAAACAGGAAGTTGGAACTTGCATTCATCGATAAGGATGGGAGAGTGTATCCATTAGATGAGGGTACCCGTGAAGATCTAGCTAAGGGTCTCGAAAAAATCTCTAAAGAGATCGCAAAGAGACTGTTATTGTTGAAAGAACAAAGATAGAACCTCGTCTATTCTTTTTTCTCGCGCGTGCGACTGGATTTCGAATTCATAAATCGTTTATCACTTTGCGATTATCTTAGTCAGAAGGAAGCCTAGAAATGGCAAAGATCAAGCAG
>CAZADP010000197.1:0-2474 GCA_964483905.1 uncultured Candidatus Bathyarchaeia archaeon
GCCTCTTCAAATGTCAAAGGAACTGCCTTATTCTTTTTGCATCGTTTTCTAGTGCGCTTGCTTTGCGGATTTGGTGACTATGCAGCGGCTGAAGTGTCTTATGCATGGGGATAATGTGAACATGAAGGTGAAATATCACTTGGCCAGCGGCTTCGCCATTATTCTGCACAATTCTGATGCCTTCAGCATTTACCGCTCTCTTTACGGCACATGCCACTTTCTTAACAATCTTGAATAAATGCGCTATTTCTTCCTCGGAAACCTCAAAAATATTCTCGCAATGTCTCTTTGGCACCACAAGTGTGTGACCTGTGTTAACGGGTTGTGTGCTCAAAAATGCCATTACCCTCTCGTCTTCATAAACATGGCTTGCTGGCGCTTCTCCGCCCACTATTTTGCAGAATGCGCAAGGCTCAGTCATGAAGGGGCTCCTGTTTTTAACTATTTCAATACGCTTTCGCTCTTTAACATTGCGCGGATGTTAACGGTATGACTATAGCTTTAAAAGAATTCGATTGGCAATATACCATCATGGATACGTTGGTTGACGATGTAGGGAGTTTCCCGTTACCTCCCACCGTTGGTAGAGAAACATTCGATAGGGCATACTGCCTTGCGAGAGAAGCGATAATCAGCGGAAAAGACCCGAGAAAGGACGAATTCTTATTGAAGAATTTCTGCACAGTCACACTTGATGCGTTTAAGAAGAAGAGCCTAGCGGGACTGGACGTAATCAACTATCCGCAGCAATACGATGGAATTAGGCAAGTCAGCGACGTTATCCACATGGCGATGGAGAAAGGCACCTTCCTAGTCGAAGAGAAACACGCGGTTTTGCCAGAAGTGCATCTAATCAAGGACGAAGCAAAAAGCCTCAGCGAAGAACTGGGAAAGAGGATTCTGCTGCGCATATGCATTTTCGGTCCCATGGAGCAATACTTGAAGGAGATCGGAACCGTTCCCTACAGTGATGTACTCGACAGTTTCGCAGAGACGATAAGACGTTTTGCCGCAAGCTCTATTTTAAACCTCAAGTACGTCAAGACTGAAATAGTTTCGATAGATGAACCGAGCTTTGGGTTCGCGAACATAGCCACTGGAAAAGACACCATATGCGAAGTTCTGGAAAAAGCCTTCGACTTCCAAGGTGCAGTGAGGCAGATTCATCTCCACTCGTCCTCACGAATCCATGACTTGCTAGGCATAGAAAACATTGATGTGCTGTCATTTGAGTACGGCGCCTCACCGAAAAACATTGAAGGAGTCTCACGGAAAATGTTGGAAGATGCGGATAAGCAAATAAGAGTGGGCGTGTCAAGGACCGATATTGACTCGATTGCAGCGGAGCTATACGATAAAGGCGTGACTAAACCAACAGCGGAACAAATGGTTGACAGCGAAGACACGATAAGGAAAAGATACCTCGCCGCTAAAGAGAAATATGGAGACAGAATGACGTTTACGGGTCCTGACTGCGGGCTTGGAAGCTGGCCTTCCCAGGAAGCAGCCCAACTTCTGTTAAAAAGAACCGTAAGGGCTGTGAAAAGCGCTTAGACCAGTTAGGTCTGGCACTTTGTTCTCGATTTTTAATCTTTTTTTGCCGATTCGGCGATGTGGTTTCTAGGTAGCTCTTTGAAGCCGTACGTGCCAATCAAGCGCCCGAAGTGCAGCTTTTTCCATAACAATTCGATTAACGTTTATCTTACACCACGCAATTAGTCTTAGCAAACAAAACCATTGGAGACGCACCACAATGAAGTATGAGATCAAGTACAAGCCATCATACGCCATGCTCGTAGTAAACCTGGAACCAGGCGAAACCATAACAGCTGAATCAGGTGCCATGACATACATGGACCCAACCATAGAAGCACACACCAGAAAAAGAGAAAAGAGCCTCCTTGGAAGCCTAGGCTTAAGCATAATAGGCGGACAATCCTTCTGGGTAAACGACTACACCGCAACCGCAGGCCCAGCAGAAGCTGCATTCGTCTCCGCACCGGTAGGCGATATCGCAACATTGGAAGTCAAGCCAACCCAAGGCTACATTATACAAAAATCCGCCTATATCGCGTCAACAAACACCGTAGACCTAGACGTGAAATGGGAAGGGTTCACCAAAGGCTTATTCGGACAAGGACTATTCATGCTCCGAGCAACGGGAAACGGCCTCCTCTTCATAAACACTTTCGGCGCAATAGACACCCACACCCTAAAACCAGGACAGACAATGATAGTTGACAACTTTCACTTAGTCGGCTTCAGCGACACCTGCAGCTACAAGGTCACCAAATTCGGCGGTCTAAAGGAAACTCTTCTGGGCGGAGAGGGCTTAGTGACGCGGATAACAGGACCAGGCGAAGTCTACGTACAAACCAAGAACCTAAGAGAATTCGTAGAATGGCTCTGGACACTACTCGAACCCAGAGTAAGATCAAGAGCTCGCTAAACCCCTCAACTTTTTTCTCATTTCT
>CAZADP010000198.1:0-2460 GCA_964483905.1 uncultured Candidatus Bathyarchaeia archaeon
GCCCCTAGCATGGCAGTGTTTGTTATGGGTATCCCCAAGATTCTTACTGCAATTTCCGTTGCTGGAACAGCCCAAACTTTGCCCTTGTGCGTGTTGAGGGTTTTCCTGATTTCCGCTGGGGCATCCTTTGAGTTAACTATAATTGTTCCTTGTTCGTTTAATCCTTCGGCAACTGGGACTGTTTTCACCAATGTTGGGTCCAAAACAGCTACCACGTCGGGGTTGTAGACCGCGCAGTGTATTTGGATTGGCTCGGTGCTTATTCTTGTGAAGGCGGTTACTGGTGCCCCCATTCTTTCTGGGCCGAACTCTGGAAAAGATTGAACGTATTTTCCTTCAGAAATGGCTGCTCGAGCTAGCAGTTCACTGGCGGTCCATGCTCCTTGGCCGCCTCTGCCATGCCATCTAACCTCTACGATTTTTTTCAATCTGTTTTATCTCCATGAGCTTTTCAACTTTATTGCGAAATCTACCATATACACTTTTCTAAGGAAAAAGATAAAATCAAACATAGTTAGTGAAACAGAGATTTCCCAACTAGATTGTGGCCTGTCCTTGGTCTGTTAATTCCCATGTTGTTATGAATGATAACATATGTCAAAATTTAAATGTTCTACAAATTCACTCTATTTCAAGAGGTGGACCGCGCAATCTTGAACGGCAAAATAATCTTGACGGCTGATAATACTTTGATGAGCGATTATCGGCAAAATGAATTTCTAGGCTTTGGAACTTGTGCTCCTCCAAATGTCATTCCAGACTGGTTTTACAGATGGCTTTTCTTTCCACCAATCGAAACAAAGAATGGTCTACCTTTGGCAGCACCGTACGGATTAAGAAAGATTGAAGCTCAGCTTTTGGGCGAGGGCTTTGACGTTTTGACTGTTGCCCCCGACCATCTTAAGAAACACATTGGAAGAGCCAGGGTTTTAGGCATACATGCCATGGACCCCTTCGGTTTGGGGCCAGCGTCTAGCACCTTCGCCTCTGTCTTGAAGAAGGAGCCGTTTCTGGCGCAACATTTCAGGGCTCTATTGAGCAATGCAAAGATCGGTGAGGCCAAAAAGCGTGGGTTAAAGATTATTGTTGGCGGTCCTGGTGCTTGGCAGTTTCGTTATAGGCCAAAGTTTGTTGAAGAGTATGGGATAGATTGTATAATTGAAGGAGAGGCTGAAAAGGTTGTTGGGAAGATTTTTCGGGCAATTCTTAACGGTGAAGAGCTTCCAAGGTACTATGAAGTCGGCGTTAAGGAAGCTCCGAGTTTAGAGGAGATACCAGATATTGCTGGGCCTTCTATTAATGGTTTGATAGAGATTGGCCGCGGCTGTTGTCGGGGCTGTGAATTCTGTAGTGTGACGTTGAGACCGTTGCGTTGGTATCCTTACGAGAAGATAATGCGGGAGATAGACATAAACATAAGAATGGGACAGATAATTTGGTCCTGCCTTCACGCGGAAGACGTTATGCTTTACGGTTCTAAGACTACTCTACCTGATGATGAAAAACTCATCGGACTCCATGAACTGGTTGTGAAGAAGTGTGAAGGCGTGAGCTGGAGTCACTCGTCATTGGCAGCCATAGCATCAAAACCGAAGCTTTTCTCAAAGATCGCCGAAATCATACAGCAAAAACAGCCTTGGTGGGGTGCAGAGATCGGGATAGAAACGGGTTCGCCAGAACTCGCAAAGAAGATTATGCCGGCAAAGGCACATCCGTTTAAGCCTGAAGAGTGGCCTGAAGTTGTTCTGACTGGTATGGGGTTGATGCATGATAATAATATGATTCCAGCTTGCACACTAATTGTAGGCGTTCCAGAGGAAAAAGGGGAAGACGTCATCAAGACGATAGAGTTGATGGATGATCTTAAGAATGTTAGAAGCCTGATTGTGCCCTTGTTTTTTGTTCCCATGGGTAGGCTAAAAGATGAGGATTGGTTTGAAGAAACGCAGATAACTGAATTACATAAAGAATTGTTGATGAAATGTTTGGAGCATGATTTCTACTGGGTGGATAAGCTGATTGACTTGTCGTTTGCTGGAAAATGGTACGCCAGCCTCTTGCAGTCGTTTTACAGGATTTTTGTCGGAATGGTAAGATATAGAGCAAAGAGGGCTGGAATTAAGTAAGGTTGCTGATAACTAAACTTAAATACCACTGACAAAACTCAAAATTCTTGAGGCGTAATGTAAGCCGCCGTAGCTCAGTTAGGTAGAGCGGCTGGCTGTTAACCAGTCGGTCATAGGTTCAAGTCCTATCGGCGGCGCCACAACACTATCGGCAACCAGAACTAAACCTAAGAGTTAGATCTTGACCTTAGAAAGAAATTCGAGCGCCCATTTTCACATTTATGCTAAAGTGCACGCTTCAGTCTTGAAGCCACTGCTACTATTGTTATGGCTACTGCAATTATGATAGCGCTTGCTTCTGCTATCATTGCGACGTTTGGGTTTCCACTTTGAT
>CAZADP010000199.1:0-2460 GCA_964483905.1 uncultured Candidatus Bathyarchaeia archaeon
AGTTGATCGCTAAGATTAGACCGCCTCTATTTTTCAGCTCGATGCCATCCAAGAAACTTGGTATGCTTTTTCGCTTACCGTCTGACGGATCTACAAACGAAACCTTGTTTTTCACTGGCAATCCAATCGGGTTCAGCACAAAAAGATAGGAGTATCCTTTCCCCTTTCTTTCTATCACTAACATATCCATGTTTTCTGCGTACGTGGATCGTTTCACACCATCAAGATTTAATAGGTAACGAATGAAGTGCCTGTGAAAATCATGGAAACTCGGAAAATATTGAATTTTGAAACCGATTAAAGTGGCGTTTCCTTTGCCAAATTTTCGACGATAGGCACAAGGTTTTTTAGTCTTTGAATCCCAAGCGATTGAGGTCCCGTCGGTTAATTCGAAATTTCTGATGTAATCCTTTACGACCATTTCTTCGATGTCTTCTGCGTTAACAGCAAAAAACGGTACCAACCTCTCCAACTTTTTCGCTTTTACAGGACTTACGAGTTTTGCGGGGTAAAGCTTCTTCATTATGTTTGTATTTTCCATGTTTTCGTTAAGGTAAGGCGTTCCAGGCAGAGTCACGAGCTTTCCGCCATGCTTAACAAATTCAACGAGTTTCTCCTGCGTTTTCTCATCCATAAAGTCAAAAGCATAAACCCAGAGTTGACCATATCGCAGTAAATCTTCAATTGATGCTGTTTGAAGATCGACCATATCAAACTTGACTCCAGACATTGAGAGCAGCGTAAGAAATCCTCTTTCGCCTAGAAGATATTCTTGATAAAGGCCCTGCAAGCTTTCTTCAAAACCGTGTTCAAGAGCATTCTCTACAAACAAAGATGCCTCGTAAGGTTCATAGTATCCAACAGCAATGTCCGCCACTGTTTCAGTATTAGCCAGTCTAACCCCATGAAGTTTAAAGAATTGTCCTAGCCTTTGAATAGTTTCAAAGTGAGGGCGTCTTTTTCCATCCAAAGCTAACGGGCAGCTTATGTCCCATGTCATGCCCGTGTGACAGCCGAGACCGCTTGGATTTTCTCCTCCGACCATTAAATAGTAGTTTATGTTGTTGATTCCATAGGCCATAATTGTTAGGTAAAGAAGTTCGGCTTCATCAGGTTCAATGTGGTGCGCCAAATATGCTTGCGTTTCTATACTAACTGGAGGCGTTCCAGCTTCTTTCATGAGTGATCTGTATATTCCCGTCTTGTAAGCGACCTCACCTATCTTATCTTCTTTGAAGTCAAACGATCTATAATGTGATCTTGGCCAAAACTCAGTCCATAAGTCGATCTTTAAATCCCGTTCCGAACAGAATTTTTGGAATATAGACCAAGCAGCCGTGAGAAGGTATGGATCAAGCAAGGATATGGGGACATCGATTGATTTCTTTCGCAACATCTTGTACAGGCTTTCAATGTACATGTTCATTGTGTGCAATTTGAAATGGTGCCAGTCTATAAATCGGGGCATCTCATGGTAATGCGTCGGCATTTTACGTGGAGGTTCAACTTTATTAAAGTCGGAATAGTGTGTTCGATATTTTTTGTTTAGTAGGGCTATGTTATTATTGTACTCTTCCTTTAGCCATTTTTGAAACATGCCAGGTTTCGAATCAGAGCCGATCATAAACTCGTTATAATCGCTCATGAGCGGATACGTTAGAGTCTCCCAGTATGATGGTTCATCGTCTATTGTTACGTTGATAATGCAACCACCGTTTGTATACAGGTGCTTGCGTAGAACCTCGCATGTCTTCTCATACCATTTCTCAACATAAGCCAAATAATTCGGATGCAGATACGTTATAGGCGGATAAAATGCTTCAGCTGGCAAAATCTTCCCAGACGAGTCTTTAGATAAAATTTCAGGATGACTTTGTAGTAGCCAGTCTGGTATTCCACCGTTGCGCCATTCAGCACAAATATAAGGTCCCGGACGAACGATCGCGTACAACCCTTTCTTTTCCACTAACTCTAAAAAGCCTTCAAGGTCTCTGCGAGGGTCTGTCTTTCCGTGAAAGTCAAATTTTCCCTCTTGTGGCTCGTGCCAATTCCAAGCGATATACGTGTCGACAGTGTTGCAGAAAGCATCTTTCATGTCTAGTAATCGCTTATTCCAGGTTCTGGGTGGAGTGCGCCAAAAATGCAGAGTGCCAGAATAAATAGGCGTTGAAACGCCATCTAAAATATACAGAAAACGATTCATGCCAATTTTTTTCTGCTTTTTCATGTTCCATCGAATTATAGTAGGGTGCTCATATTAAATATAAGATTTTAGAAACATTGATCTGCGTGCGCTGTTCTATTGTTTTCTGATTTCAAGGTAGGCTTTTTTGAGCGTTTGCCAGATCTTTTCCGGTTTTTCAGACCGAATCGATGACATATACCCCGTTCCCAAATAGCTCCACGCTATTATGTTTCTGATCCCCATTCGATAAGCCACTTCCACGGACCTTTTCACGT
>CAZADP010000200.1:0-1167 GCA_964483905.1 uncultured Candidatus Bathyarchaeia archaeon
GGTACAATTGCGGACTTCATGGATTCAAATTTCTCGCTAGCCTTGAGAGCCAACTCAGCTTGGTCTATCTTGAACTTATGCGTGACGAGTTTTTGAAATGGAAACATATCACGATAGTTCGTTAGGATCATTAGGGATTTCCAGTACTCGATTGGAGGCATGTCGCCTTGCCCGATCAGGTGTATGCACTTCAGAGTCAGTCTGTGAGGTTTAATTTGAACGGGTCCAGTATCAAACAGGAGGCCGATTATAACGTATGTTCCACCTTTGCGAACCATCTCTATTCCCTCAGGAACCGCATTAGGGACTCCTGTGCATTCAACAACCAAATCGGCTCCAAGTCCATCAAATGTTTCCTTTACCTCTTTGATTCTATCCTCTGGGTTTGGTCTCTCTTCTATGCTGATCGTCTCGTCGACCCCGAATTCTTTAGCCAACTCTAGGCGGTGGTTCGGAGCCCCTATCATTACTATCTTACTTGCGCCGCATACTTTCGCTCTTACAGCTGCCATGACTCCTATTGGACCAGATCCTTGAATCACAACGGTACCTCCAAGACCGAAACCTTCTTTTATGTATGGATATGGCATCATGGCTCTCTCAACTCCACTGACCGATGCCATCGTGTCGTTAAGTACCGCTACCTCGATAGGTAAACCATCTGGGATTCTATGAACCTGCAGCTCAGGGACCATGTAGAAATATTCCGCCCAGCCTCCGAATAGATGAGGCGGATCTTTGCAGGAGACGTTCCATCCGTATCCTACTCCCTTTTCGCAAAAGCCATGAATGGGATAAGTCCATCTACAGTACCAACATTGACCACAATTCACTCCTCCGTACCAAGTTACTCTGTCTCCCTCTTTCAAGGCCTTCCCGTGTACATCTAGTCTGTCTCGTGCTCCGTCTCCAATTTCATGAATTATACCCACGTTTTCATGGCCAGGAATTAGCGGAAACGGCATGTCTGGAGCAAGCCCATTGTAAATATGTTTGTCTGAGCCGCATACACCAGACATTTCCATTTCTATGATCATGGCGCCGTCAGACAGTGTCCTCGGAAAGGGAAAATACTGAACTTCAATCTTCTTTGGCTTCACAAGTACAGCTGCCTTAACTCTTTCTACCATTTCGCGACACCAAGATCGGTTTTCCATAGTAGGCTAT
>CAZADP010000200.1:1267-2437 GCA_964483905.1 uncultured Candidatus Bathyarchaeia archaeon
GCTAGGTTATCCCCAGATCCCACTGGAATAATGACAAAGTCTGGAGTTTCCCAGTTAAGCTGTTCACAGATTTCGTAGGCTATTGTCTTGTAGCCCTCCTTGTGATATGGATTTATCGGACCCGCTGTAGAGGGGTACCATCCGTACTTATAGTAAGCCTCTTCGAAGATCTTTCCCGAACCAAAGAATGAGCCTCCCGCATTCTTCTTCAGAGGGTTTCGCCAAAAATGTTCAATCTTTTCTTTTCTGGCAGGAGCTACGCCAATAGTTGTTCCGTAGAACCTTGTTTGTGAGAGCTTGATGCTGTCCGACTCGTAGATGTGCACAAACGCCAAGCTTTCAATTCCTGCGCGAGAGCAATAACATCCTAGTGCCGCCGATTCATTTCCGCTAGAAACGGTGAAGATTTTTCTTACTCCGTTTTCAACGGCCATAGATACGATGACGGTTGCATGGCGATCTTTAAAAGATCCAGTAGGGTTCCTCGTTTCGTCCTTGACATAGAGCTTCTTAACTCCGGCAACCTCATCTACTCTCCTACACTCTATTAGAGGAGTTCCGCCTTCGTCAAGCGTAACTATTCTGTCCCAGCTTTTCAAAGGAAGAAGCTCCCTATATTTCCATAAGGTTGCCTTTCTATTCTTGATCCTCGACCTTGTCAAAATCTCTGAAATTCTGGCATAATCATAATCGACGTCCAGAAAGCCTCCGCATTTCCTGCAGGGAAAAAGAGTTCCAAGCGGATACCTTTCTCCGCATTCAACACATACTAAATCCTTTACAAGCGACACTTGGAAACACCGCGCGGAGCTTGATCTTCTCTGGTTTAGCCCCAATTGAGTTTGTTAGAGAATTGCTGCAATTGCATCTATCTCGACAAGTTGACCTTTGAAACCGAACGGACTTGAAGCTTGGACGCACGTTCGAGCGGGAGGGTTCTTCGGGAAGAATTTGCTGTATTCCTGATTCATTGCGTTATAGTTCTTGATGTCACTTAGATATACAGTTACCTTCAAGATGTTCTTCATGGATGTTCCAGCCTCCTCCAAGATCAACTTAATTTGTTCCAATGTGTCAATGGTCTGTTTTCGTACGTCTCCACCCAAGTCCTGTGGGCCTTGCCCCGAAACGAACACAAGGTTTCCGAAGTTCACGGCTTGTGAAATAAAC
>CAZADP010000201.1:0-2404 GCA_964483905.1 uncultured Candidatus Bathyarchaeia archaeon
TACATAATCTTCGTTCTGGCAGAACATTACGGTATAAACTTAGAAGAAGCGTTTCTGCAAACAGTCAACGACTACGTGTTAAGATTCGTTAAATAATTTCAATTGGATGTATTTCCTTACGTTAGTTTAAAGTAAACTTGTGGAAATCCTGATTTTTGCTTTTCAAAGCCCAAAGAGCATAAAAAATTTGATTCAAACTATCCCGTAACAAAGGCCAGCCTAGCAACCGCTTCTAAAAAATGAAGAAGTTCATACTAACATGGAAAAGCAATAGCATCGTAAGTGGATAAGAAGTTTAAACGTTTGCATGTTCGAGGTTTTCGAACAACTGTTCCAAAGCGTAGCGTTAAATTCGATCGATACAATAGAAACCTAGTTAACAAAGGTAAGCGGGTTTGTTTCCCAATTATGGTAAGGAGCAGGAAGAAATTTCAGGAAACACTTTACTTGTGTACTGGTATCTTTTGAGGAAGAGACAAAGTTGCGGGGTTAGGGAAATTCAAAGGGCGTTAGGGTTCTCAAGTTCAAGCACCGCTCACTATCATCTTGAAAAACTGATCTATAAAGGCGTCTTGACCAAAGATTCATATGGGAACTACAGAATTAATGATGAAGCAAAGGTCGGATCGATCGGTGCTTTCTTCCTTGTCCGAGGTTTTGCATTTCCAAAACAGCTCTTCTATGCAACTGTAACATCCATCATGTGCGTTACTTTTGTAGCATTTTTCTGGAAAACTCTCACATTAACGGTTATCCTTGCCTTGTCTCCTGGAATCTTGGCTTCTGGGATTTTCTGGTATGATACGGTTAGGGTTTGGCGGAGCCTGCCCTCGTTCAAGGGTGGTGTTCGATGACTTTGAAAATTGTTCGAAGGTATAGATTAAAGTCTTGCAAAACGACTAAACTAGCGTGAATAAAAATGGAAAGAAGAATTTTCGTGATATTAGTCATAGGGTTATTGTCCACAACCCTAGCACCTTCAGCAGCGATATCTCTCCTGCCCTCCGCAGTAATTGCTTCCCCTGACGCGGCAGAAATAGACACAAATGTAGAATATTCTAATGGAAGCATAGGTTCGCCACATTTTGGCCTGGCTCTATGGTACACATGGGTAAACAACAGCCGAACTCAGATCATCTACTTGGCGTATCAGTCCCACATGTACAATCCGCCTGTGATCACATTCTTGGGTCAACATTACTATACCGAAAACAACACAGAGGTATTCGTTGGAAATACCTTAACTTCGATGGAAGTCTATAACGACATAAATGGAAACGGCGTGCCAGACATAGACTTCAACACAGGAAAAAGCGAAATAGTGTATTATTTCCTAGTCAACAGTTCAGCGAGTTTTGTGATTACGCCTGTTGAAAAGTCTCTGGTGAATGATGTGCCTCATTATGGGTGGGGCATTCGTTATAACACTATTGATGGGTGTCTGACTTTCGAAGACCAATCCCCTGCTGCCATGGTTATGCTTGACTATCTGGCTTCATCTTATGATTTCTACGTCCAAAACAACGTATCTTACCTGAAGACAAACTTCAGCATCGGAGAAATATTAAACATAACTCCTCTCTCGGATACAGGCGTGACTTTGGAAAACCTAAGTCTTTCGCTCCTCTATGGAACTGCTGTCGTTACAATGAAACCCTATGTAACACTGGTCAACGGAGAACCATACAATTCCACGACAGCCCAAGCCTCAGCAAAGCCAACAGAATCGAGTGAAATTAAAATCGAAAATGCCAAGGCCTACGAATTCCTCTTTGGACAGAACTATACCCTCTTCAGGAATGCGCAACCCGAGATCTATAAGTCACGTTCTGCTGCCGTAGCTAATCAGAGCGTGTCTGGAAACATACGAGTATCAGTTGAATGGCTGCTGTCTGACCTAGAAGATATACTCTCAGATCTGTTTCCGAGAATAAGTAGCATGAATGTAACAATCAACCTTGACTATAGTGTCTCTTCTCTTCTGTACAGAGTGTGCTATCCGAAATGGCATGGCTGCAGACTCGAGCACGATCCGACTTATGTAGCTTATCTGAATACAGCTGTTGTACCCGAGATAAGCGCACCCATAATGATTGTAGTAGCCGCTTCCATACTGGGTCTAGTTGCTTTGATGGCAGCACTAATTGATCTAAGGAAAACAAGAAAAATGCTGAGACCCCAAATGCACAATTTACCCGCGGGGTAGAAATCATATGACAATCTTTCCTTAAGAACTGTCATTTCTTTGTGCCAGAAAACGCGAGAAATTCGGGATATTTCATGCCATGCCTATCTATTAATGGGCCTAGACTTTTTTCCACGCTTGCATCATACCATACTTGAGCATGGCTCAAGTCTTGTTTTGCAAGCCTTGGTGAAAACCATATATTGGTTTCAACCTTTT
>CAZADP010000202.1:0-2392 GCA_964483905.1 uncultured Candidatus Bathyarchaeia archaeon
GCGAACATACTTTTAGGAGATATACTAAAGATAACAGATTTTACCGATCCAAAGAAAGACTTCTTAATTAGAGTAACGGGGGCACTTCAAGCTCAAAGCATTGAAGCGCTGTCCATAGCCCGAAAAATAATAGCTGATGCTGAATTTCGAAAAGTGGCCGAAGCCAGAGGCTCAGGTGATCTATTCATAGGAACCCTCTTATGCTCGTTCAGGCTTGATGGCAAGGGAAACAAGAAACCATACATCCCAAAAGAACTCCCAACTAGATTCTCAGATGTGGGCATACCCGACTATGAAGACCTGAAGTTTATTGAAGATCTTAAGAACAATGGCTACGACCTCGAAGTTGGACTACTCCGAGTAAGAGGAGACAACAAAATTAGAGTATGCATCAAGGGAACAGACTTACCCAGACATCTTTGTGTCTATGCAATAACGGGGAAAGGAAAGACAGGGTTCGTCAAGACTTTGCTCTATTCACTTGCAAAGGCTTCATTAGGAAAATATGGAGCATTAGTATATGATGCGCACGACGAGTACTACAAGACTGTTCAAGCTGGCCTAGTCGGGTTAAAGGAACTCAATCTTGACAATGTTCACTACTATGACCTTCACGAAGAACGTACTCCGAAAATAGCCTTGACATCAATTTCGGCGTATGATTTTCTATCGGTCTTTCCAGACTTGACGGCAGCCCAAATAGACACATGTGTCTTGGCGAACGACCTTCTAGGAGATAAATGGCTAGTCAGTTTAGCTACTTTGCAGTACGAGGCCATTGACGACTTTTGCGGGACAACATTTCGTGGGTTGGTAAAGGCCGTGACAGTAAAGGCATTGCTGAGAAAAGTGAAGATTCTGGCTTCAAGACCATGTTTTGTCCAAGAAGCAGCCATGGATTTCATAACGGAAGTCCAGAATAAACTAGACACAGGAAATATTTGCATAGTAAATACTCGGAACCTCACAGACTTGGAAGAGCGTGCTGTCCTATCAGTAACAACATCAAAACTGATAGAGGCACGAAAGCGACTGCTTGACGAAAAACCAGAAAGCCTCTTACAAAAACCAATAACTCTCATCATTTTGGAAGAAGCCCTCAGTGTGCTAAGCGAAAGAGTTCTAAGACGCGGATCAAACGTATTCGTCGACTTAGTTAGAGAAGGACGCAAATATAGAATAGGTCTTTTGTGTGTTGTTCAAATCCCACACAGACTTGATCCCGATGTAGCTGGTAACATAAATACAAACGTAATTCTCGGATTAGCCCAAGACAAAGGCAGGCGCGCTGTGGCTGACAGCGCAATGGATGACATGGATCCTCTAATCGACGAAATGAAAATGCTCGATATAGGGGAAGCCATCATCTCCTATCCTCACAAGGGAGAGGTACCATTTCCCTTGCCTGTTATAGTCCATTATTTCAACGACCTTGTGGCCCAGCATAAAGCATCAGGTGAACCGAAAAAGCCAAAACCACACAAAGCCTTTGGGGAGTAATTCTAGTGAAGCCAATAAGATTTGTACACGCATCTGATGCCCATCTAGGTTATATGCAGTACAACTTGCTCGAAAGGCAAGAAGACTTCCTCAAAGCCTTCGAGGAATTCATTGAGAAGACGAAAGAACTCTCGCCAGATTTTGTTATCTTTGCCGGAGACCTGTTCAACGATCCGCATCCTTCCAATATCGTTTTGAGTTCAGCGATAGATCAAATCGACAGTCTGAAAATACCGTTCTTAGTCGTTCCTGGTTCTCATGACAACATCTATAGCGCACTTGTAGGAACCGTCTTAGACCCTCTCCATAGAGGCAGACACATTTACTACTTGCCAGTTAAACCATACAAGCACGGAGATGTCTATGTATGCGGAATGACCAACTTTCGCAGGCGAGCAGACTTTGAAAAAGCAAGAGATGAATATTTCAAAGCGCATCCCATAGAACCGAAGGAAAAATACAACATTTTTGTCCTGCATCAAGGGGTCGATTTTCCGAAACTAAATCTGCACCTAAATGAAGTGGAAATATTGCCCGGAGAGCTTCCGAAAGGCTTCCAATACTATGCTGCAGGACACCTTCACGTGCCCATAGATTTCAAATTTGGCAATGGCATTTTCGCCTACTCTGGAAGTCTTGAAACCTTCGAGTATACTCAATACCCACACGAAAGAGGCTTTTACCTTGTAGAAGTCGATGCCGACGGGGAGACTAGCATCAAAAAGGTGAACCTTGCTTGCTGCAGAAAGTTCAACATAATTGAAGAAGACTTTACAGGCTTAAAGGTTCCTGAAATCGAAGAAAAAGCCAACGTTCTCGTTTCAAAAGCAGATGAAAAGGGAGCTATTCTTGTACTGGTATTAAACGGCATCCTCCCTCACGGCGCATCCCG
>CAZADP010000203.1:0-2366 GCA_964483905.1 uncultured Candidatus Bathyarchaeia archaeon
CGCCAACTACAGTATATCCTGCGGATTCTGCTAGGTTCTTGAGTTCTTCCAAGCTTGATGGTTCAAAGGATTGCCTGCGTTGGACTAGGATGGCTTTCGTTCCGTCGGCTCCTCCTTCCATTTATTTCTCTTGTTTATCTGAATTAGGTCTCCTAAGGTTAGTTCGCGACTCGCTGGTTTTGGAATATTTTTCTGCGGGATTTTTTCTTCTGAAGCTGTAACAAGCAACTTGATTTTCAATACATGCTCAAGTTTTGCGGCCAGCATGTTGTCAGGCGTCATTTTTCCGGTTTCGATTTTTTTGAGAAGCGATACCTTTTCGTTTATTTTTTTGCCAAGTTCTGCGTGGGAGAGTCCCAGCTTTTCTCTTGCTTGTCTTACTTTAGAGTCAAAGTTTTCTACAAGTTCTTGGGTTGAACCTACTGATGTATCTGACGTTTTTTTGCTTTGGATTTTTAGAGGTAGAAGCGCTGGTTTGGATTTTGGCGATGTAGTTTTGGGTTTTGGTTCTTCCCATACGATTTTTCCGTGTTTTGAGCATTCATTACATACCGTTAGTTTTGCTTCTTCAATTACGACTCTGTATGGTTTGCCGTAGATTCTATGTCCGCAGACTTCGCACCGCAATTGTCGGCACGCACCTAAACTCTTTTTATTATTCTGGTTGTGTTTATAGTTGTCGAATTGCACATGTACTGATTCATGGCGTGTAAGCTTGGAAGATACCCTTAGAAGGATTAGAGGCGTAGCGGATTACCAATTTGGAAAAGGTGTAGGTAACAAGCTTTTCCCAGAAAACGTAGAAATAATTCATTCCAAGAGAACTGGCAGAATTCGCTATGTCTATTTGGATGGCAAAAGGCTTGCGACGCTTCGTCCAACAGACGGCTTGTTCTCTTTAAGCATCATTGGCGCAAGGCGAATAGCTGAGCATACGGTTTCTGCAAAGTGTTTTATTGCTGTGAGGGATGATGTTTCGAAGTTCATTGCCGAGGGCGGCGACGTTTTCGCGGTGCATGTGGTTAAGGTTGATGATGAAATTCGTCCAAAAGACGAAGTGATTGTTGTTGATGGTGAAGGCAAAGTTTTGGCTGTTGGACGGGCTATTCTGTCAGGCGAAGAGATGAGAGCCTTCAAAACTGGTGTGGCGGTTAAAGTGAGACGTGGATGCTTACAAGAAGGTTAAGTATATGAAGTTTCAAAAATACTGTTAGGTGAAAGAAGGGTGATTTTATGCACAGGCGCATTAACCCTCGTGAAGCAAAACGCATGATGCATCGCATGGGCATGAGCATGGATGCGATTCCGGATGTTGAACAGGTTATCATAAAGACAGGCAGCAAGGAAATAACCATCGAAGAACCAGAAGTAGCAATACTCGAAGTTCAAGGGCAAAAAATCTATCAAGTGACAGGTGGAAAAATCGTTGAGAAAGCCGCCGAACGTAAAGCGCCAATCTTACGTGAAGAAGATGTACGACTTGTGGCGGACCAAACGGGCAAAAGCCTAGAGGAAGCGAGAAAAGCCTTAGAAGAAAGCGGGGGAGACTTGGCTAAGGCAATTCTTTTGCTCCAATCAATAACTTAGTATTCCATCATGAGTCTTCTCAGGGCGTAGGGACAGCACAATACCTCTGTCTGGACATTTTCCAAGTACTCTAAAAGTTTTGATTTGAGCATGGCTAAAGCTTCCTTGTTTCGTTGTATATCTCTTGCATGGAAATCTTCGATCTCAAAAATCTCATCTCGCGGATGCAACACCATGGTCGCAATTATTCGTTTTTCGTCATCTTCCACGACATAGCAATGTTGAGGAACGATTTTTAAGTGATCTATCGTGTGCTCTCTGGCTTCTCTGCAACCCTTCTCCGGATCATTATCATGATCTAAAGCCACCATTCTAGCCACTATTTCTACATCTTCAAACCTCATATTACGAATATTAAGCATCAACATCACCTCCTTTAAATTCAAAGTCTTATCATTCAATAAACAGCGTGCTCAACAACTTTCGTGAGTTAAACTGCAAGCGTATAGCATCTATAGAGATTTCATCTCAGTCGCCCTCGGAAGGAGGCATCACAATAAATCCTTGGTTCCATGATTAAAACTTTGCTGAGCAATGGCGGCGCCTAGTGGTGTTTCGTTGCTTTTAAGTTAACTACCACGCTATATTCTCGTGGAGGCTAAGCTTACAAGTGTTTGACATTGTCTCAGTGGGGCACTTCTGCATTGATTCCATTTTCTTGCCTAGCAAGAATACACCGTATGTCGTTCTGGGAGGTTCTCCAACTTATGTTTCCTTTGCAGCCAGACGTTTGGACGTGAGGGTCGCTGTTATTTCCAAAATCGGCGGTGATTTTCCAG
>CAZADP010000204.1:0-2361 GCA_964483905.1 uncultured Candidatus Bathyarchaeia archaeon
TATGGGACTCGACAACCCCACATCCTCAGAGGCTTTATCAATGTTTATTATCACATTCACACCTATGGTTCTATTCCAATCTCTAATCCAAACTCCCTGTGCCACACGTCCCTTCTGAACTATGAGGTCAAACCTTCTTGAAATTCCGCTAAAACCTTCAAGCGTTGTCATACTTTGCTCCACTTTGTAGCCTTCTTTCTTGAAGTACTGCATTACCCGCTGAACCAAATCCTGTGATGATTTCGGCTTGGCCGTCGGCTCGACGCCCATTTACTATCTCTCTTACACTAGCGTTATTTAGCTGAGCGTGGAAAAGGTTTTCGGAAAGCGCAGAACATGGCATCCGTCCTAATAATCGCGTGTAACAAGTGCGGTGGTCTTCTACTCGCCAAGACTGAACAGAAAAGAAGAACATGCCCATACTGCGGCCTTAAGCTTGACTTAAGCATGGCCAGAAAGATTGCTTCAGCCGAAAACTCCCTCGAGGCATCAAAGATCTTACGCAAGCTGAAGAAGGATGCTATCTTAGCAAGGGACCGTTCTAAGCGCCCATTGCAACCTTGAGGTAACCCATCAATCCTATACCTATTATGATGACCATAAACTGGACTATCGATTCACCTGCATGAAATTTTTTGTGAAGTTCGGGCATAAGGTCTGTCGCCGCGATATAAAGGAAGCCACCAGCAGCAAATGGAACCAGTAAGGTCTCTATGCTTTGAAGGTATGTCAAGTAATAAGTGGTTAGCGCGCCCAAAATTGCAGTTAAAGCTGAAATGAAGTTGTATGTTAAGGCTTTTCTCTTACCTAGGCCTCCATAAATGAGAACTCCAAAATCACCTATCTCCTGAGGGATTTCGTGAAAAATCACCGCCATCGTCGTTGTGACGCCGAGGTCAAAACGAAGCATGAACGTCGCTGCGATTATCATTCCATCAATAAAGTTGTGAACTGCATCTCCAATTAAACTGAGATACACAAACATATGAACAGGGCATTTTTCCTCATGACAATGGCGCCAATAAAGAAACTTTTCCAACACAAAAAATAATATCATACCGAAAATAACGTAATAAAAAGCTGTGGCCGCATCACCAATTTCAGTCACGGCTTCAGGCAGCAAATGCAGGAATGCCCCTCCGAGAAGAGTGCCTGACGCGAAGCCAACCAAAGCCATCATGATTCTTTTCAAAAGATTCTCTCTCAAGCCTATGAAGATCATCCCTATGAAAGCTATCAGACTCACTGCTGTCACAGAAGCTAGAATCGCGAGTAACTCATCCATAGGTTTCTGTGTTCAAGTCTTCTATTTATTAGAATATCGGTTGCATCATCTCATCTGTCTCAGCATCTGACAGGTATTGCATACACTCTCGGTTGTTGGTTCTCCACATTCAATGCATTCTCTCAATCCTTCTTTCTTAGCAACCTCCTCTAACGCAGGTCGGATCTTCTCGGCTGATTTGAAAATCGTGAATTTTATTCCAGCATGCTTCTCCTCAATCCTATTGAGCATTATTCGAATATCATTTCTAAGGGCTTCTGACGCGTAAGGGCATGGTACGCTTTGAAACTTTATTTTTCTAACATAAGCGTATAGGGCAGTTTCCTTTTCTGGGACTTCGCAAAATGGTTTAACCCTTTGGACAAGTTTGGGATGTGCTTCATCTGTGGCTGGTTTTTCTCTTGCAATGCGGAGAACATCGCCATGAAAAATATTCAACAGAATTGTTTGTGTCTCATCGTCTAAAGTGTGAGCGGTTGCAATCTTGTCCGCTCTTAGTTTTCTAGCGGCTATGTTTAATGCTCTTCTTCTCAGGACACCACAGTAGGCGCATGGCGTCGCTTTGCTGTCACCTCTTCGTTTTAGACGCTTAACAATTTCGTCCAGAGTGTAGCCATAAAGTTCTTTGAAAGAAGTCACATGGTGTTCCACATCGAGCTTCTGGCAATTTTCAGCGGCAATTCTTAACGCTTCATCTCTATAACCCTTAATCCCCTCATCCACTGTAACAGCTACAAGCGAAGCCTTTGGGTAATTTCGTTCCATCTTAGCCAAAATACGTAGCAGACTAACACTGTCTTTTCCGCCTGAAACGGCTACAGCTATTCTATCATCAAAATCAAGCATCTGGTACTTAGCGACGGTTCCCCTGACCTTTTCCTCAACAGACTCCGCGAAACATCTTCTGCATAGTCTTTCTCCAGAGTATGGCCTAACGAAAAACGCTTCTCTGCGCCTGCAAATAGTACAGATAACAGTGGAGCCATCCATGAAGATTTCACGTTGCAGATTAGTTTCTGAACTACTAAAACAAATGATTAAACTTAAACATATTATTTTTATTTGTATAGCACTTC
>CAZADP010000205.1:0-2273 GCA_964483905.1 uncultured Candidatus Bathyarchaeia archaeon
AGGTGGCATGGCAGAGGGGGACAAGGAGCGTGGACGGCAAGCGAATTACTTGCGAGGGCAGCAATACGGGAAGGAAAATACATTCAATCCTTTCCCGAGTTTGGACCAGAACGGATGGGAGCACCAGTGAACGCTTTTACCAGAATAAGCGATGAACCCATCAACCTACATTGTACCATCTACTCGCCAGACGTAGTAGCTGTTCTTGACCCCACTCTTCTGAAGACCGTCCCAGTAACTGAAGGACTAAAAAAAGACAGCGTTCTCGTGATAAACACTCGAGAAACGCCTGAACAACTCGCAAAAAAGCTAAGTTTTCCCAGACAAGGACTATGGGTGGTTTCTGCAACAGACATTGCAGTCGAGATATTGGGAAGACCTATAACTAACACTGCCATGCTTGGAGCAGTCGCAAGGGTTGCAGAAATTGTTGACCTAAAAAGCATAAAAGAAGCGATAAAAGAACGCTTTCCCCCAAAAATCGCCGAGAGGAACATAGAGATAGTTGAAAGAGCACACAACGAGGTGAAATCAGGTTGACCACTGAGAAGAAGGGTTGGAAAGAACTGCCAATCGCAGGGGTTTGCTGGAAACCAAGCACCGAATATCTTACTGGAGACTGGAGAAACTACAAGCCAGTACGAAACCCAGAGAAATGTACCATGTGCCTACTATGCCACATCTACTGCCCGGACGGTGCAATCCCTTTCAACAAAGAAACTGGACAAATCGAGTTTGATTATGACCACTGCAAAGGATGTGGCATATGCGCAAACGAGTGCCCACAAAAGGCCATAGAAATGGTTCTTGAATAGAGGAGGAACATCAGAAATGGTGCTGGCTAAACAAAAATTGCTTCCAATGAATGGAGACGAAGCTATAGCATACGCTGTCAAACAATCAAAGGTAGATGTGGTTGCAGCATACCCAATTACACCACAAACCATAATCGTCGAGAGATTTAGCGAGTATGTGCACGATGGAGAAGTGGATACGGAATTTATATGCACAGAGTCTGAACACAGTGCCCTTACCGCCTGCCTAACTGCCTCAGCAACTGGAGCAAGAACCTTCACCGCTTCGGCGTCAGCCGGACTTGCGCTTATGCACGAAATTCTGTATGTTACATCAGGTTGTCGGGCGCCTGTGGTTATGGCTGTAACTAACAGAGCCCTGTCTGCACCAATTAATATTCACTGCGACCATGCGGACAGCATGGTAGAACGGGACGCATGTTGGATACAAATCTATGTTGAGAATTCTCAAGAGGCGTACGACTCTATTATACAGGCGTTCAGGATTGCTGAACACCCGGATATACTTTTGCCAGTTATGGTGATGTTAGACGCCTTCTTTCTCAGCCACACATTAGAAAACGTGAACGTACTGTCAGATGAGACCGTACGAAAATTTGTCGGCACGCGAAAATTGCCCTCTGTAATCACTCATGAAAATAAACAAGCGCCATTTAAACTTGACCCACAGAACCCCATGACAATGGGACCTCTTGACTTATACGACTACTACTTCGAGCACAAAAGGCAACAAGAAGAAGCAATACGTAAGGCACCGCAGATAATCAGACAGATACATGATGAATACAGAAGAATAAGTGGACGCCGATACGGAGATGGACTAATAGACCCCTACCGTCTCGAAGACGCTGAGATAGCAACCATATGTGTGGGGTCCACAGCGGGGACAGTCAAAACCGTTGTAGATCACCTTCGCACCAGAGGAGTAAAAGCTGGGTTGCTTCGCCTACGAGCACATCGCCCACTCCCAACACAGAACATAATAGACGCTTTTAAAAATGTGAAGGCTATCGCAGTGATGGACCGAAGCCACAGCTTTGGAGCCCTTGGAGGACCAATGTTCCATGAGATGCGACATGTCCTTTACGACGCCTCAACTCACCCGCACTTGGTTAACTACATCTACGGATTAGGTGGCAGAGACATGCCTCAAAACCTCATACATAAAATCTACCAAGACCTCTTAGAAATACTTCGGACAGACCGTGTTGAAAGGCTAGTTCAGTTCATTGGAGTGAGAGAGTAGAGGGGGGCTTAAAACGATGATGCCAGAATGGAAATTCACAATTAAAGACCTTGCGGAAAAACCAGAACTCTTAATGCCCGGGCACCGTGCGTGTGCAGGATGTGGTCCGGCAATTGTCTATCGGCAGATACTCAAGGCTACACGGGGACCAATAATTGCGACAAACGCAACTGGATGTATGGAAGTCACCACAACCATCTATCCATACACCT
>CAZADP010000206.1:0-2244 GCA_964483905.1 uncultured Candidatus Bathyarchaeia archaeon
ACTCTTGCTTTCGCTGAACCATGTTTTCCAGGTTTCGATTTAGTTATATCAACTATGCGGCAAGGTTCACTATCGACTATTATGTAGCCGCCCACACGCAAACTTCCAACATCAACAGGTTTACTCATACGCTCACCAATTTATCGTCTTCATCCACAGCAATTTTAAACAACACCCATATATAGATTAAGCTGTCGCTAATACGTGAAAGGTGAAAACTGTTGTTCAAAAGCGTCGGTTTGGTAGCCCGTTTCGACAAGAGAAAAGCCATAGAACTTGCAGACGAATTGGCCAAATACCTCAGGGCAAAGGGATTAGAGGTTTATGTGGAAGACACCTTAGCAGAGAGAATAGACACGAACGAAAAAAATGTCCCTTTAGAGAAAATGAAAACGGATTTTATAATCACGATCGGCGGGGATGGAACAATTTTGAGAACCACCGTTTCGATTCCGAAACCGGAACCACCGATGCTTGCAATAAACATGGGTGTTCGAGGCTTCCTGACTGAAGTAGACCCCAAACAGGCTTTTACTGCGGTGGACAAATGCCTAAGGGGCGAACTCACAATTGAAAGGTGCATGAAGCTTTCGATAACTGGAGACAGCATAAAGTTACCAGACGCCTTAAACGAAGTGCTAATCTCATCTGATGAGCCAGCAAAATTGCTTTATGCTCGAATCTTAAAGGACAAGGAGCCAATTTTGAATTGTCAGGCAGATGGGTTAATGATAGCTACCCAAACCGGTTCTACTGGTTATTCTCTCTCTGCAGGAGGACCTGTCTTAGATCCGGATGTGGATGCTTTTGTTCTGACACCTGTATGTGCCTTAAGCGCTTTACGCCCCATTGTCTTTCCAGCCGATTCAATCCTTACTATCGAGGCCATTAAACCCAGAAAAATACTCGTAGTAGTTGATGGACACCACCGCCAACTCATAAGTTCCAAACTTCCAACCCTAATCATCACACGTTCCAAACATGAAACATCTTTCATAAGGTTCAGGAAGAACTTTTACCACCGGTTACGAAGCAGACTACTATTCAAAGGAACGGGATAAACGATTCAAAGGGACAATTTAGGGAAAAGAGCTATTGTCTTAGATACGTCCGCATTCGTGGCAGGATACGATCCTTTCTCAATAGGGGAAGAACAATATACAGTTCCAATGGTCAAACAAGAGATAATCGAAAGCTCCATGCCGTGGGTCAGATTCAAAACCGCTATAGAAAGCGAAAAACTAAGGATCAAAAAACCAACTGAACAATCTTTACATAGAGCCAAAACATCTGCAATTATGGTTGGAGATGCTTTTTTCCTATCAGAAACAGATATGCAAATTCTGGCGTTAGCCCTAGAACTCAAAACGCTGGGCTATCACCCACTAATCGTGACGGACGATTATTCAATACAAAATGTCGCAAATCAAATGGACATAGAATTCGCTTCCCTTGCCACTTTTGGCATCCGCCGACGTTTGCAATGGGTGAGATACTGCCCAGCATGCCATAAGAAATATCCGGCAGATTACAAGTCTCGGAAGTGCAATATATGCGGTACAGAGTTGAAAAGGAAGCCACAAAGAAAGAAAAGCCTAAGCCTGTAAAAAATTTCCGAAAGGCCTAACAACAAGGTTAAGAGTTCTATGAGTTAACACTCAGTGAGGCAAAACTCATGAATCCAGTTGAAAAGAAGACAACATATTTCAAAGAAACAGGAGGACAAAACACTGACGATCTTCTAAAGATAGTCAAAGAATACGTGGAAAAAGAGGGCATAAAAGATATCGTTGTTGCATCAACAACTGGCGAAACTGGAGCCAAAGCATCCAAAGTCTTCAAAGGCCATAACGTTGTCATAGTCACTCACTGCTTTGGATTCGAGGAACCTGGAAAATTTGAGTTAAAAGATGACCACAAAACTGAAATTCTGGCAAATGGTGCCAAAATCTTCACGGGTGTCCACGCCCTAAGTAGCATAGAACGGGCCATTCGCAAAGATTTTGGCACACTCCAACCATTGGAGCTAATTGCCAATGTGCTCAGACTCATGGGCGAAGGAACGAAAGTATGCGTAGAAATCACATTAATGGCAACAGACGCAGGCCTAATTCCAGCCGACCGAGACATTATCGCCATCGCTGGCACTGGTAGAGGCGCAGACACAGCACTCCGAATAGCACCCGCAAACGCCGCAAGATTTTTTGATCTGAGAATAAGGGAAATCATCGCAAAGCCAAGCAG
>CAZADP010000207.1:0-2190 GCA_964483905.1 uncultured Candidatus Bathyarchaeia archaeon
TCTATGGGGATCTTCCCCGGCAAGAGTTTCATTTTTAAACCCTCTTAAAGCATAGCCATGAATCTAGCTTTTGAGTCGTGGGATACTTCGCATAACAATCTTTGTAATGGCTATGGCAACAACTACTCCTATAAGCATTTGCCCGATGTTTACAGAAATTTCGGCTATTGCTACAACTCCAATTTTGAAAAGAGGGTAAATCAGGAACCGATGGCATAGACAGTATCCCCAAACCATGGTAGAGTCGACTTCTAGGAAAACTGCTACGGGGTTTAACTGATGGTTGTTTGATTCGCTCGCAACGCTTGTGATCTAGAGGAAGCCAACAGTACGGAAGCGAACTCCAAGCATTGATATACAATAGGTTTAAGTCAGTAGTCAGGTATCTCACCAGTAATCCCTATCATATTTAGCCACTTTTCCAATCTTATTCTCTTTATGTTTTTTATCGTTATTTTCGTTAGTTGACCCTTGCTTTTCCTTACCCGCTGATCTATCGATTCTGTGGTCTCTATGACCCAGTTTCCTGCGGGCTTTGATATGTAGATTACAGCTCTTTTCATCCTTGTTTTTTCGGATAGTTCCATTTGATTTTTCCACGTTTTTGTATGTACGGTTAGGTTCCATTTCTCCTCTTTTCTATGATTTTCTTTGAGCTCTATGCCGTACCATTTTCCAAGAACATATATTATGATGTCAAAGACATCGGTATGGAAGGCTGGGATTCCTTCGTTTCGAAGAAATCTTGTGATTTGGTGTTCTCTTCTTCTCGCGTACGCCCGCGCGTCCAACTTGGCTTTTTCATATGATAAGATGCTTCCCCCCAACCAGTAGGTTTATATTCAATTATTCAAGTTATAACTATACTATTTAAAAAATTCGGTTTAATAGCATACTGGATTTCAAGGTGATTAAATGTCCCAGAAAAAGGAAAACGCTCTAGTTCAAATTTCCCTCACGGCAATAATGTCAGCGCTTGTCACAGTAGGGACTTTCATAATTCGAATTCCCAACCCTATGGGTGGATATTTCAACGTTGGAGACGTTATGATCTTTGTTTGTGCGCTGACTTTTAACCCCATCATGAGTGGGCTTGCAGGAGGAATAGGTTCAGCCATCGCAGACATGATCGGATTTCCAGTATTTGTAATTCCTACGTTGATTATTAAAGGGTTGGAAGGTTTCTTTGCAGGTCTCATTTCGAACAAGAAAAATGTTTATCGAGATGTGCTCGCAACAGTTGTAGCTGGAAGTGAAATGATAATCGGTTATTTCCTAGTGGAGTTATATCCACTCCAGTGGGGATTAGGTGGAGCACTGGCGGAAGTTCCGGGAAACATCGCTCAAATTCTCATCGGAGGGCTTGTAGGAATCCCCATAGCTTTAGTTTTGCGAAGAAGACTGCCTGAAAATTTGAAATACTAAAACCTGATTTTCAAGATTTTCCTTATTCGTGTCTGATAGTACACAGGAACATAAGGCGCGCTCATGTTCACAGGCTCCCTTTTAAACGCTGAAGATACTGCCACGGCAGTGTTAAAGGTCGCTAAATGAAAGGAAAGTGGAATTTCTCTGGCATTAGTGGAAATGGATGGATGCTTTTCTCAAGATTTCATTTGTGCTGAGTTCGTAGAAGAAGGCTTTCAGCAGGCACAGAAGTTGTTATATAGGGTTATTCAGTTTTGGGACCATGCACGATAACTGCACCGTATTAGCTTTTAAATCAGAGCAGAAGTTTTAGATCTTCTATTGCACGTAAAACTTTTCTACCACGTTGTGTTACCTTGAAAAATCTCTTCCTGTCTTTTTCATAACTCACTATGAGCCCCTTTTCTGATAATTCATCTAGATGTTGATACACAGCTCCTCTTGTCATGGTTTTTCCGAGTATTTTCCATAAATCATAACCGTATGTGGCTCCTTTGCTTAAGATTCGCAGAATTTTTTCCTTCGTGCTCAGTTCTAGGCCGAGAACTGCTGTTTTTTGTTTTTTGGTTAATGCTTGTAAAACATCCGTGGCTTTGAGTCCGCTTCCTGTAATCAGACACACGACACTGTCTTCATTACTTACTTTTTCGTTACCGAGTTTTTTCAGCGCAGCAATTGTGGCTGAACTCGCTGGCTCTGCAAACATTCCTTCAAGCTTGGCTATTTGAAGTTCCGCCGCGAAAATCTCTGAATCGGAAACAG
>CAZADP010000208.1:0-2144 GCA_964483905.1 uncultured Candidatus Bathyarchaeia archaeon
GTTGTTGCGCCCATTGAGATGCCGTTTGTTGTAAGTGCAGAGCCCACTTCAAAAAGTGCATCTGTGAAAGATACGCCTGGAGGCATTGTGGTGAATATTATTGCGAAGAGTACGAGAGTTGATGTGAAGAGCAGTATGGAAATGAGGGCTGGAAGATGTTCGTAATTATGTGCGTCCTTTTGTTCTTCCGATTCTGGAATGACTTTTTCCTTGATGAGCAAATCGTTGATGCCTTGTTTTATTGATTTCGCGAAGGTGATGAGCCTGGACACACGTATGCCTCCAGCCATGGAGAATGCGCATCCGCCGATGAGCATTAGCAGAATGAAAATTGATAGGGCCGTGCTGTTCAACGATGATATAGTAATATAGTCGTACCCTGTTGAGGAAGACATGCTCACAACATGGAACAAAGAGTCGACGACTTCGATTCTTGTTGTAAAGACGACTGCAACAGTTCCAACCGCGATTATTATGAAGTACAGCGCAATCTCTGGGGACATCACTTTTTTGAGTTTCCGAGTAAACAGGTGGTAGTTGAGGGCAAAGTTAACTGACCCCAAAAACATAAGGGCCATAATGAGAATCTTCGGCGCCAAGCTCAGGTATTGCTGGAACTGTTGTGCAGGAGCTTGAAAGCCACCGGTTATGGTGTCTACCACGAACATTCCAGTTTTGATTAAATCTGTAAAGCCTAGAGCGTAGAAGATGATTGTGAAAACGATGATATAGCCGCTGTAGATGGCGAAGACGGAGAAGAACACTCTTTTCATGTTGCTGCTTAAACTGTCTACTCCCAAGGCGTTGCCGAAGCTGCCCGTGGCTTTTCTTGATTGGAAGAAGGCCAGAAGCAGAAAGACTATGCCTACACCGCCCATTAACTCGGTTAAACTCCTGTAGACGAGGAGTGATTTTGGCAGAACATCAGCATTAGCAATAAAGCTGAATCCTGTCGTTGTGTACCCTGAAATGCTTTCGAAATAGCTGTTAGTGAATCTTTCAAACCCGCTTACGCTGTTGAAAGGGTCACCGTAAACGTAAGGTATAGCGCCTATTAGGGGCAACAATATGAAAGCAACCAAAAACAGAACATTCGAAGACTTGAAGTTCAAGTCTTTTCTCTCGCACAGAGCGTTGCATAAAAAACCACAGCCAAGAAATGCGACACATACTAGAAAAACCGAAATCAAGGTATCAGTTTCACCGAAGTAAAGCCCAATGCCAATTGGCAAAATAGTAAGCAATCCCGCAATTTGGAGTAGGAAACCGAGATTGGCAAAAAGGGGTTTGCTCATCCTGATTCAGCCTTCTATGAATGGAAACAAAGGTTAAAAGGTTTATGAAGCTCCAATTATTACCAGTAAAGTAGCGCCTTAGACTTCTAATTCAATAATTTCCAACGCAAAATCTGGAAATTCCCGCAAACCACAAAAACTAAATAAAGGCGAATATTGCATGTGATAGAGTATGATTAAGAAACTGTTTACTGTGACGTTTCTTCTATTTCTTTTGTCCTTCACGGTGTCTGGGATAGCACGGGCTCAAGTGCGAACTCCAGGAGTTAAAGTGGGCGACACGTTCATTTACACCACGGCCGCTTATTGGAGCTCCAGCGACCCCCTTGCATCGGCTCCGTCAGATGTGGTAAGTATGAACCAGACAGAGTATCTCCGAGTCGGCATAACCGGCGTAGATGGTTCAAATGTTAATATCTTTACTATATGGCATTACATGAACGGAACCGACTCTACTTCACTCGGTACCGTGAACGTAAATACGGGAGGGGTTAGTGGAGGCAGTGGAGTTTTTTGGGCGATTTTAGCGGCTAACCTTAGTTTAGGTGAGCTAATACATCCTTTGGGACAAGACGCACTCACTGTTAGCGAAACCGTGATGAGGAACTATGCAGGCTCCGATAGAGAAACGAACCATTTGATAATAACCTATCAAAACGCGACAGAAGGTGCTACTGGACGTCTTGACCGTTACTTTGACAAACAAACAGGGATGCTGGTTGAATTACACGATGAGACCTCGTATACTAACCCGGCCACGACGGTTATAATTTCGTGGAAGATCAAGGACACAAACGTCTGGGTAATTCCAGAGTTCCCGTCAGTCCTAATCCTGCCACTGTTCATGAT
>CAZADP010000209.1:0-1051 GCA_964483905.1 uncultured Candidatus Bathyarchaeia archaeon
TTGTGTGAGTGAATATGAGCGAAGACTGGCGACTTCTAGGAGAGGGAGTAATGATCCAATCAGTACCAAGACTGATTAAACAGCATAAGGTTAACGTAGCTCTTCCAGAAGAACGGACTCTTTATGGTGTATCAATGCAGCAATTCATTGATTTCATGGGTAAATATGAGCAGGTTCTGCGTCAACTGTTCTGTGAGTTCCAAGTTTCATGGAATGATGTTTACCTAAACTCCGATGTTGGCAAAGAAAGGCTCATGCTCGCTGATAAAATGGATATAGACAAAGATAATAGTGTTCTCGATGTCGGCTGTGGAAGAGGCTTCTTTACAGTAGCCGCAGCACATAAAGCTAAATCTGTTGTCGGGCTCGACCTGATGAATGGACTTGGACGCAAAGGCTGGTGGCAAAGATTCAACTTAACAATGCGGAAGCTGCAATTGTACAACAAAGTTGCCGGAGTAAAAGGAAACGCCGCAAGAATGCCTTTTAAAGACGAAACATTCTCCGTAGCCACTTCAGTTCATGCCATTCGAAATTTTCCAGACATAGAAACCATTCAAACTGCTTTCAAAGAAATGAAAAGAGTGACCAAAAAGGGAGGGCGCGTGATTATCGCAGAGACCCTACCCTCAGCAAAGAACAAAGCGCAGAAAGCCCACATCAAAATGTTCAACTGCAAAGTCAAGTACAGCCGAGGCGAATTGCCCTACCTTAGTAAAGCAAAGCTGGAAAATCTTCTAGAAAGTGCTGGTCTGAGAATATCTATAATCAAAACATTTGATTTTAACTTAAGTGTAGCACCACCATACTTTTTGCTCGATGTTGCCAGGTTGCCAGAAGAGCAGAGAGCAAAGGCTGTTAAAGAATATAACGAAGCTGTTGAAGCCATGAAAAAGCATGATGAAACCTCACCTCCGACAATGGTGGCAGAGGCAGCCGCAGAGTGACTCAAACAGCAAACGCTCAGAGAAACTAGTAGGAAGTCCTAATGAGCAATAGTATAGATTCAACTCTAGAGTAAGGTATCTCCTGGGTTATCAGTGAAGGTTCA
>CAZADP010000209.1:1061-2137 GCA_964483905.1 uncultured Candidatus Bathyarchaeia archaeon
GGGTGATAGAGTGGGTGTGCAAGGCAGAAGTCTACCCCTTCCAAGAGTTTTGATTTGTTCCATGTCGGAGGCTTCCCTTTTTCGGTTGTTGGTTGCCACATGAGATGTATCTTGAAACACTCGTCCACGTGCTTTGTTTTGTGCTTTACGTTGATTGAGTCTATGGATTTGAAGCCGAGTTTCTCCATCTGCGATTTTATCATCCAAGGGCTCCAGTGGTCTTCTAACCCTATGGTGGCAAAACCAACCGCGTTCCTTTCGCTTCCTATCATGTCCGCTAGTAATCGCTTTCCAAGGTTGTGCCCCTTCGCTCTTCTCAAAACCCAGATACAGTTCATCACGATAATATTATCGCCCATGATCGGGTAACCAGACGCTTCGGCTGGTGCATACTCGATTTGCCCCACGACTTCTCCATTTAAGATTAAGAGTTTCTTGTGAAAACCCTTTGGGATCGCGGTTTCCAAGTATTCTCGGCGTTTCCTATATTTCATGAAGGGTAGAGGTGGAAGGCATCTGTAGAGGTGTCTTTCATACTCGCTCTTTTTCGTTATGTCTATGATCTGGATTTCAATGTTTGAGTCCATTTCGTCTATGTATAGGGAAATCAACGTAAAAAATTTTCATTCCGCTGGTCCAAACAAGCAGGTATGGTGGAACCCCATAAATAGTTCCATGCGTATCTGGAATTCATGCTTCCCGACTTGCTGATAGCAGTTTTTCTAGCTTTATGTCTCTTGGGTTTCTGGGGTGCAAACCTGTACAATCTCAAGAGGCATGGTGCGAGCAAGAAAGGGGTCAAGTATAAGGCTGAAGTAGAGCGACCAAGGGGACTCCTTTTCGCCCTTTCAGCTCTCGGAACAGTGATCTTCTTTCTAGAATCGGTCTTCTATGTCCTTCTGATTTTTTCTGGTCTTCAAGCAACCCTACACAAGTCCTTTCTTCAACTTCGGTTTCCCTTCGACTCTTGGGTGCAACTGGCGGGCATTCTCACGACTGCTCTCGGCTACTTTCTATTTGTTTGGAGCGTTCTGGCTAGAGGAAGGTACGCCACATCTTGGGAGATGCCTGAAGAT
>CAZADP010000210.1:0-2081 GCA_964483905.1 uncultured Candidatus Bathyarchaeia archaeon
AAACTGACCGAAGCAAAATTCGAAGCCTTCGACTTACCTAACTATTTGAAAAGCTTCACAATGGTATTCGGCTTAGGAACGCTCATACTAATCGCCATAGCATTGTCAGGATTGCCTCAAGCAATCCAACCTTTAACTTTCTTACTTATGGCAATATTCTCCGTAGTAGCAGGCCATCGCATCTACAAGACACGGTATCATGTGATTCTATCACTGAACAGTAAAGGTTTCCAGCTTCGAGAAGGCAAAAGAAAATTGACTGAAGGCAAATGGCCCCATTACACAGACGTGACCATATACATTACCCCAAGTCACGAAACATGTCTAAGACTGCATTCAAAAGAAGAGACCTTCGACCTACCCTTATCAAGAGTGGGAATATCCAGAAAGGAAGCCTACACCACAATCAGGCAGCTAATAAAGAAAAAATAAACCATCACCCAACGATCGGCGTTTCAACAGCGGTGTTCCACCAAGGCTTGTCCCATTTCTTGTCAAAAGTTGGAAGTTCTTTCAGAAGCGCTTTAATTCTATCAGTTACAGTTAAAACCTCACTCTCCGACATCCATTTCCTAAGCACATCAGACTTTTCAACCAGATTTCTAAGGTTAAGAGTCACCGTCAAAGCAAGCTTTTTGTCCTTTTCCAAAATCTTTCTCATTCTCTGCGAGTCTATCTTCTCTGTTCCCGCTCCAATTTCATGGTCTAGAAAGACAGCGCACACATCTTTAACATCTTTGTTTTCCATTCCAAGAATAATCTTGTCCTCTGCATAGAATGGGTATGATAGGATTCTGTAGTCCTGTTCGCATTGCTTAAGCTCTTCCATCCTCTCTTTTGGCATGTCAAGGATGAACTGAGTCTTAGAAATCAGTAAATGCTCTAAACCTATGGTGTACAGATTCTCCTTATACCGCTCAAAGACATCCGTAACTTCTACCTTATGCCTTAAATCTATGCAATCGCAAAAAAGGTCCAGCACAGTTATTTTTGGAAGCCCTTCATCTGTTATGCCATTGATTGTGGTAAGCCTGTATCTTTCGCCGTGTCTCCAAGCTGTAAAGCGCCTATCATTGGCAGTTGCAAAAGACTTGTACTGTGTTCCAAAGGCTTTATTCATGTTTAAGAGGAGCTTGTTGAAGTCTACCCCTTGCTTTTTGGGAACTATGAAGTCGGTGTCCTTTATCTCCCTCTCTAACGAACCTCCAGCATTTGCACTACGGCAATGGATCTTGACGGCTGCTCCACCGAACAGCAAGGCTGGAATCGGGTTCTTGCTGACTTTTTTCTCAAAGGCGCGTGGATAAAACTCATGAAGTCTGGGCGCATTCGCAGACGCCCAAAGAGTGACCATCGCGCTTCTCATTGGGAAATAGTTCAAGTCGATGTACGATGGCAAACCAAGGTTTTCCATAAGCTCATGGGGGTCAACATTCGAAGTTAAAGGCAAGTCAACCTCGTAGGTGGTTCCATCTAAATCCTGATACAGAACAAACTTCTTTGACGCATCAGTAGCAGGTTTTGTTCCCGTGGTAAACGTCCCCCGTGCACAGACACGCTATTCAACATCATTCCATAAATACTTTAAGTATTTCACAATACAAACGCCAACGGAGCAATTAAGCATTATTCCAGCAACAAAAAAACATTTGCAGGGCCTCAGCCACTCCGCATCAAGTAGGGATAACACATATATTTTATCATTCACAGCTAATCTACTGCTCTAAAGAAGGGGCCGTAGTCTAGGCAGGTATGACGACGGGCTCCAGAAAGCAGAAAACGGGTTTGCGGACCACGTAGGGATGAAGAAGTTCTGGAGCGGTCAGGGGAAACCCGTAGGAGCAGCCAAGCGCTGTTTCCGGGGAAAGGTCGTCGGTTCAAATCCGGCCGGCCCCACCAGAAGCCTCACACACAGTTGATCGATCGGAAGAATTGCTGAAATTGGCGTGGGAAAACAAGAGGAGAAGATAAAATGAGTTACAGAAAGAAATCTTGGCAGGAGAAACTAACAGACAAGAAGGGTCTACCGAAAATACTGAAGTTGGAAGAGAGGTTTCCCTGCTATAATGCCGTGCATAAGA
>CAZADP010000211.1:0-2016 GCA_964483905.1 uncultured Candidatus Bathyarchaeia archaeon
TCAATACTTGCTTCTGAAGATTTGGTGCGAACTTTTGGCGAAGCATTGGCTCCATTGATTGCCACGTGTGTGCGCATAATGTATCTTGGTGTAATGGGTTGGGTTGGCTCACTTCTGACTATACGAGGAGTGACCATAATTGCTAATGTTCAAAGGCTTGAAGCTGTTATTCCTCAGAAACCAATAGTAGCTCAGCAAGAGCCATTGCCTCGGAAGGAAAAAGCCAAACTGGAGAAAGAAGCTAAGCCATCGGAGCCGGAATTTGTAGTTATACCTCCGGAAGAGGTTGTCCAGTCCCAGCCAGAGCCGCAAAAACCTCAGAAAAGCGATTCTCCTCAGCAACAGTCCGCCTCTTAAAATTTGTATTCAAATACTTGTACATAAAGGGACTGCGATGAATATACCAATTCGGATGATAGGTCTTGCTACGACGTTTGTGTGGATATTCCTAGTCGTTTTTTTGGTTTCTGCGGTTTATTCTGTTAGGGATTCGCAGTTTGATCTTGGTAAGCCACAAGTGAGTGTAACCATGGAGAATAAGCTGCTTGTTTCGTTACCGATAAACATCATTAACAATGGCTATTATGATATAGGCGCCTTCAATTTGACAACAGAAATTTTGGACGCGGACGGTTTCATGATCAGACGGGACTCAACGTTTCTACGTATCATAAGTAGAGGTGGGAAAGTAACAGCCCTTCATGATGTAACATTAAATTTTGATGATTTGCTGGATAGTAGTGAAGACTACTTGTTTAATGATACTGACTTGACCGTCGCTGCATTTGCTGGCATGAGAATTGCAGAGTTCATTCCTGTTCAGGTGTCAACGAATTTTTCTCTTCCTTGGGGTGGGCCATTGTATAATTTTACGTTGGGAGAACCGGAACGTGCGGGGTTTAACCTGACCCATTTTCGAGTAACTGTGCCTATGAGCTTTGAGAATCACGCGTTCTTCGATGTTATTGGAAATATTCAGGTGCAGATGTATAGTAGCTCTGATTTGCTTGTTGGAGATAACAGAACTTCAATTGAAGCTCCGCAACATTCTATGTACAATGGGCGCGTTGAGTTTCATGTCCCTATAACTGAGCTGACCAGTCGTGGCCGTTTCAACGTTTACTTTCAAACTTCTTTTTTTGAATGTGGGCCGTTGGTGATTCATTATGGCTGATGGGAAAAATGATTTTAAAATAAGTTTTCGGAAAATAACGCTTAAGGCATTGAAGGCAACCATTAAGGCGGTTCTTTTCCACGGGTTATACCTGGTTTTATGGATGTTCTTGGTTCCGATTTCTGGAATAGTTCCCGGTTTTCAGCAAGCTGTTGAGACTTTTGTCATGATTATGACCATTTTAATATTTCTCGGGGAACTCACATCGGGCACAATTTTTCAGCACTTTTTTAACGCAGCCAAGGTGCTGTTTACAATTTGTTACCTATTCTTCTCATTGGAAGGCGGGATACTAGGCATATCATATCAAAATGTGAATTTAGTCGTTGACCTTCGCTTGTTTCTAGCAATTGTCGTTCTTCTGAGCTTGGTAGAGTTCGCAAAATCCATCCTTCAAGCTATAAATTATTTGAGTGAAAAGGCCGAATATTTGCCGATCTAGTTTCCTTCACTTATGCTTTGACAGAAGTCCACGGTTCATCACATATGATAGTTCGCCATATTCGTCCGCCGCCCATTTTAGCCACTGACATATTAATCGATGACTTTGTTGCATTTGGGGCAGTGCCATGTTGACCGTAGGGGTGCTCTGGTAAACCGCTGAGTCTGGCTGCTTGTTTCGAGAATGTGTGTCCGTAGTTGTCGAACCTGTAGTAGTTTCTGCGATCCTTCCACCATGCTTTGAGTTTTGATAATGGATTTTGCACATTAGGTCATTATCCCTTTTCTTTGCTTTTTCTAGTGCGGGGGTTGGGATAAGATCGCCGGATGGGGCTCACTAGAAAGATTGCATGAACCTCAAGAAGCGGTTCGCCAAAGGATGAGAAGCTTGGATTAGAAGT
>CAZADP010000212.1:0-2010 GCA_964483905.1 uncultured Candidatus Bathyarchaeia archaeon
CACGCAAATAGAAGTCAAGGCTTGACCCCTTCTCAACCCTGTACCAGAAGCTGACGTCGGCCTTAGACTTTTCAGGAATTGTTATGGTTTGGGATAAGGAACCTTTCACATTTTCAGTTCCAATCCTTGCAGAATACTTGCCTGTATGCGCCGGCTCGTAATATTGCCCACTGACGCTATGAGGTCTGACTTTGCATGTTGCATCGGCATCCCATCCCTTAAAGTTCCCTGTCTCAAATCCTCCATTTACGATCAGATCTTCAGAGGCGAGCGCGCTTGGAATACTATGTGAAATCGCGACAGCTACAACTAGTAGGATAAGCGCAAGATGAACCGTTCTACTCTGCGCCATGCTAAACCATAAAGGTTATTCGTGTAAGAAGCTAAAATTCTTTATCATTGAAAAAGACTGCGCTTTAAATAGTAAAGACTCGGATCTGTCATGAGCTATGATGTTCGTTCTGAACGGATATTGAAGAGCGAAAGGCTTTGAAGACGCTAAGTAACGGATCGAATGTTCTGTTCTAGCCAATCAAACAGCACCTTGGACGAGATGAAATCGAAAATACCCCACACAGTCACTAAACCGAAACACACCGAGTGGCCTCTGCACAGACCTTGTTTCAATCAGAAGACATTTGAACTTGGTGCTGCTCCATCGATGTGCACGCGTTAAGAGTTTTATTCCATAAACCTTGCTAATTAGGCTTGAGGACGGATTGGAAATGGTTATTTCAGTTTCGCGGAGTGCAACGTTTTTCATACTTAGTTTGATTCTCATAAGCATGGTTAGCTTCTCGATTCACCGAATGAATGTACGATCCGTTCTCGCCGAGGAGGAATCTAATCTAGTTGAACTCATCAGCGGCGAAAGCACCTATGGAAAGGCGGTAACCCTAGAAAAGATAACGTTAAACCACAGTCTTTCACACTATTCCTTTCGTTCGGGCGGCTCGTCAGGAGCAAACTCCACAGCCGACTGGATCTTGAATCAATTTCAAGAGTTCGGGCTGGTTACATACAGAGAGCCTTTCAATTTCACGACATGGGATATACCAACTCAACCCAGATTAGTCGTAGACAAAGATAAGAATCCAGCTACCAAGACTGACCAGATCGAAATTCTTAGTTTTACAGCCTCCCATTATAGCTGGTCCACTTCCGAAAGAGGAATTTTCAGAAATCTCGTAGCTCTATCGCCAAGCAACTGGCATGTCGATACAAGTCAAAAAATCGTTCTAGCCGGTATGGATGTTCTGTCGCAAGGCAATTGGCGAAGCGAATTCGAGAACAAGCTTCTGAGTCAAACTCCTGCCGCTATCATCTTCACTTGGTGGTATGAAGAGTCCTTAGGTATACCGTATATATCATCGTCAGAAGGGCGTCACTATTGGAACCTTAGGATTCCTATTGGTTGGGTCTCCTATGAAGACGGGCTCAGGATTAGGAAATTGGCCCAACAAGGAGTAGCGGCAAACGTAACAATTGTGGCGGACATAGGCTTTGGGCCACATTACAATATCGTAGGTAAACTGGATGGGTTGGACCCTTCAAAAACAATAGTCTTCTCCGCACATTATGACACCGTTATGTGCCCGGGCTTTGCAGACAATGGAGCAGGAACAGCTGGATTAATAGAATTGGCTAGAGTGTTCTCATACGCCAAAAAGAACAATCTGTACCTACCGCCTTATACAATCCTATTCATAGCTTTTGCAAGCGAGGAAATGGGCCTCCTGGGCTCGGTTCAATATGTGCATCGACACAAGGCAGAAATGGATCGCATCACAGCTGTGATAAACCTAGACTGTATCGGGGCGGATGAGCTCAGAGTAACCGAGACACGGTCGGATCTCGATCAGACCGCTCTAAATGTTGCTGAAGAACTGAATGTTCCAGCCGCTCCGGTCTTTGAGCAATGGTCGGATCATATTTCTTTTGCCAGTCCTGATCTCGCGGAAGGAATGCTAAGGAACCTCTGGCCTGAGCCTATCATACACATCGCGGATG
>CAZADP010000213.1:0-2004 GCA_964483905.1 uncultured Candidatus Bathyarchaeia archaeon
AGTAGGTATTTGCGAAGGCATCTGGGGCTCTGTATTCGAAGGTTTCTCTGCAATTCTCTTTTTCTTCGCTGGTTTTTCTGAAGTCCCACCATAATGGTATGCGTATTAGGGCTAAACGGTTTCTGAAACTCCAACAAATTTGCATAGGGGTTTCTTTGCGTGCGATGAAACGTAAATATGATACTGGCGTTGTGTTTCCAAAAGCCGCGAGGCTTGGTGCAAACTTTAATATTCCCCCAATCATTTTGATGGCTTCGTTGCTTAGGGTTCCATCTGGATTTGCAACTATGTTTTCTCCATTTTTAAGGCCGCAGAGGTGAATATGCATTCCATTTCCAGCGTGTTCCAGAGCCACTTTGGGAGAAAATGAGACCGATACGCCGTATTTTGCACAAACATTTCGGATTGTCCACTTTGCAATCGCAATGATGTCAGCCATGTCAGCCAAATTCTGGGGTATGAACTCCACTTCATGCTGCTCAACAAGCGTGTCATCTTTGCCTAGTAACCGGCCGACTTCGCCATGTCCATACTTCGTGGCCACACCAACGTTGGCAAGCATGACCAAAATTTCATTTCTTAAATCCTCAAATTTCGTAAAAGGAGCGGATTCGTGATAATTCTTGTCGGGCATCCCTGGAAAAAGCGTTTCAGACTCTTGATTAGAGATCATATAAAACTCAAGTTCAGCTAAAGCCTTAAGAACGATACGACTTGAAAGACGCAATTTCTCTTCTGCTCTTCCCAAAATGTTTCTAGGTGCAACATCCAAGGGTTTTCCTTTTTCATCTAGATATTCACACAAAAAACTCAGCGTAGGCATTTTTGAGAATGGATTGGCGAAACCTCTGTCAAGTCTTGGCGTTATGTAAATATCACTTTTCCCC
Organism: uncultured Candidatus Bathyarchaeia archaeon; assembly: GCA_964483905.1. Taxonomy (GTDB): domain Archaea; phylum Thermoproteota; class Bathyarchaeia; order Bathyarchaeales; family Bathycorpusculaceae; genus CAZADP01. The sequence continues at coordinate 888 of CAZADP010000213.1, forward strand.
GGCTCAATAAACGAGAACAAGTTTGACCCGTCAACTCTTTCGCCGAAATCTAAAATCTCATGAACTCTTTTTTCATCTGCAGCCGAAAAACTTAGGGTCTTTAGTCTTCCATCCTCTGGAATGTGGCATAGATTGAGGATTTTGATGTCATTTCCTGAAATAAATTTGATGATTTCTTCTTTTTCAGAGAATTCTAACATTCCTTGCATGAAGTGCATCTTCTTTATGTAAGCATGTTACTCATTTTAAAACCAGATATTTTAACTCTCCCATATGAGTTTTAATTCACAATAAGTACGAGTACCTCTTTGCATGGATTCGTTTTGAAAATTCGCTACGTTTATTTATGAAGAATCACATTTATAAGTTGAAGAAAAGGGAGAGAAGCGATGTCTAAGAAACTTCCTTCGAAAGACGAGGCATTGGAAGCCTTAGATTTTATAGTTAACGTTTTGAAAGAGCATGAAAAGGACTTAGATCGATTAATAAACGAGTTAGGCAATATAACGGAAAGATTGGGCGATGCCGGCGAAATAAGCGGAAAAGTAGAGAAGGTTGAAGAGAGATTAACAACATTGCAGAGTGAGATAGCAAACCTGATAACGTATTTGTCAACTCCACATGAAGCTCCTACGGTTGTGGCACAGCCAGCACAGGTACAAAGTCAAGAAGCAGTGCAAGTCAAAGATTTGCGAGGTCCTCCAGTTATTTTGCGCTGTAAACAGTGGGAAGATTTTCAAACCTTAGCTTATCAAGCGCATACGTTGTCTTTCCTATTTAAGGAGGCTGAAAAAACGTTCCAAGTAGATGCATTGAAGAATAATCAAATCATAACCTACAGTGGTGAGCTTCCCAAATCTATTTCACTTCTAAAAGCCTGGCTTTCCAAGCAGTTAGACGTTCCTGAGAAGAAGATTTTGGAAGGTATTCTGGCCATAGGTTAGACTTTGTTCTATGTTCGTATGCTCGTGCTATTCAGCAATGTTTTTATAGAGCGAAATATATATTAAGTCTTACGATGCATTATGGAGGGCTAAGGTTGAAGGCTAAACTACAAGCAGCCAAGAATTGTTTTTTCCGTTTTCGAAGCCTTCTCCTTTCTCCTCGATGACGGAAA
>CAZADP010000214.1:0-1846 GCA_964483905.1 uncultured Candidatus Bathyarchaeia archaeon
GGCTTCGAGCCTTAGCCAATTTTTCCGCCAATCTATTTTCTCTCAGCGATGCAGATGGATTAATTACCTCTATTGCGTGGGCTTGAATTCTTTCAGCTGCGTCGCCTATGCCACTGTCAGCTCGGTATGGATGAGGTATGACGATTAACGCTGCTCTTTCTATGGCGAAGTCCACGATGTTTTCAAGTGTTGACATGTAAGGCGGCTTTTCTTCTATCCCCAACAGAATGAAGTGTCCCTCTCTGGTAGTAGTTTCTACGCCTGGAATGACCAGCAAGTCTTGATAAACGGTTGCCAATTTGCGAACTTGAAAATAACCCTCAAGCGTATCGTGGTCAGTTATGGCAACTCCTTTAACGGTTGAGTGTGCATAAAGTGCATCAACCAAAAGTTTAGGATTTACGGTGGCATCACCCGAGAAAACAGTGTGTACATGTAAATCAACACGTATCATTTTACTCAACCAAGCGTAGAGCTATCGCCTGTCACATATTTTTTGTGTGCGCGCACAAAGCTCTATATTAAAGATTGTTAATAAGTTAAATCCAGGATAAAATGATGAATGTTAATAAGCCCCAGCGTGAATTGTCTGTTGAAGAAATTATTTCTCGGTCATTTCGCATGTATCGGGCTAAGTTTGTTCTTTTTTTCATGCCTTTCCTTGTGGCTGCAATAATCACCGGAGTATTTGCTTCAGCAATATTTTGGTATCTTCCGCTTCCATCTCCTCCACCACCTGACGCTTCTCTTCAAGTGATCAGGGATTGGACTCTCACTTTCTTTTCAAGATTAATCGTCATAATTGTTTTGATTGGCATTGTTTCTTGGTTCATTGGTGCCATTGCGACAGGCACTGTTATCAAATGTGCTTCTGATATTCTTGAAAAGGGTAGCAGCACACTTAAGGAAGGCTTTAACTTTACGATGTCTAAGCTTGCTTCTTTACTCGTAGCTGGAATAATAACCAGTATACTAACTATAATCGGATTGTTGTTCTTTCTATTGCCAGGCATGATTTTCATGGTTATGTTTTCTTTAGTGGTGCCTGTAATAATTGTTGAGCAGAAGGGAGTGATTGAAAGTCTTGGAAGGAGTAAGAAACTAGTTGACCATCGCTGGTTGAAAACTTTTGCTCTTCTCATGATTGTAGGCTTAATAATGGTTGCCGTCAGCTGGATTACGATGACTATAACAACACCATTAGGGACTACCCGCCTATTTGTAAGCAGTATCAGCCTATTTGTCAGCGGTATAATAACAGCCTTTGTTACACCAATCTTCCCAATAGCAACAACTTTACTATACTACTCCATGGTAGCTCGAGAGCTTCAACGAATACCTCCGCCACCGCCGCCATTATTATGATAATCTTATGATAATCTATGCTGCTGTGACTCGCTCAAAAGAGTAGTTTTTTCTCCCCTAAGTAGTGCTTGCACAGTTGCGCCCACATTGTTCAGAACAGATTTGCTCCAAGGATAATTAGCTTGCACCACCGCCAGAGGGATGTTGTTTTTCTTGCAGATTCGTTTACAGATTGATGTTACTTTTTTCTGCCATGTTTCATGGTTCTCCACTAAGACCACTTTTTTATAATGTTTTTCTGTGATGTAGTTTGCCACCTGTTCCGCCACGTAGTCTATTGTTTCTGTGTCCAAAGGAGTTGCGGTTTCATGTTGGGAGAGAGGATAAACTTCGTCGAGTTCGGTTGGAACTATTCCGAAAGGTGCAGCATATGTGCAAACATGGACCATAGTTGTCTTGGCGCCTAGTTTTCGCTGAATTTCTTTTAAGGCTTCTTGATGTTCCCAAGACTTATGGAAGGGTTTGGTTCGAGTCTGTGGCA
>CAZADP010000215.1:0-1794 GCA_964483905.1 uncultured Candidatus Bathyarchaeia archaeon
AATTTTGAAGGCCAACTCTTCCCTCGGAAGCTTTGTGCCTAGCGCTCTGATGCTTTCTGCGACGCCCTCTGGTCCCACGAGTCCTTCCACAAGGTCAGCTAGGTCTCTTGCAACCTTGCATTCGGGTTCTAATGTTGGGTTAAGCCCTTTTCCCCGAGCATCTTCACTTATGGCGTATAATTGTGCGAGCTTGCTTTCAAGATTTTCAACATATTTTTGGTACGCTTCGCTCATTGAGCTGTTCAAGATGTGCCTCCGCAAACTCTTGTGCTAGTTAGTTTATTTCGTTTTCTTACATAAAAAATCAAAATTTGTTTTCGGGCTGGTGCCTCTACTCCGTGTGAATTCTACACAAAAATAGTGTGGGCCATCTTTCCTTTGGGCGGCCCGTTGCCTGCTCATAGGCCTCTTTTGCAATTTTGCTTCGCTTATCAACACATTCTTTACAGCGCACGTGTCTTAAGTCAGATGGTCCGTCACACACTCCACAATTGAGTATTAAAACCTCGCCTAAACTTCTTAACGTTGTCCATGAATATTCCCTTTCGTCATATTGGGGTTCGAAATCCGGCCAGACATCATAGATGCTTTCGTCTCCCAGAATCTTCTTTAACGCTTTGAAGTAGTTTTCAAAAGAAGTCAAGCAACCTTCACGCCCTGCAGCGCCTTATACCTTCTACGATTTCAGCAACTTTACTTTTAACTTCAGCACTTTCAATAATGTTACCCGTAACTATTACGTCAGCACCGGCAGAAGCAGCAGCCAATGCCTGACTTCTGGTTTTTATACCGCCTCCAACAACCAAAGGAACATCAATATAACTTCTAATGAGGTGAATCATCTCTGGAGGAACAGGCCTCTTTGCACCTGATCCTGCCTCCAAATATATGAAGTGCATACCCAAGTACTGCCCCGCTAGCGCGTGAGCTGCAGCGAGCTCAGGTTTGTTATATGGAACTGGAACTGCTCTGCCCACAACACCTGCGGTTCCACCATCGCCGACAATAATGTACCCGAGTGAAATTGGCTCTAAACGGTACTTTTTGATGAGTGGGGCTCCTAAAACTTGGGCACCTATTAAGAAGTATGGGTCAACGGAGTTTAAGAGAGACATGAACCATATAGCATCAGCGTAACGGCTTATACCAGTCACGTTGTTTGGAAAAAGAATTACTGGAATTTTCACAGTGCGTTTAACCGCCTTAACAACACCGTCCAAGTGTGATGCAGAAACAAAGGTTGAGCCGCCAATCATTATAGCCGAGGTCCCGCTTAATTTTGCCTTCCCAGTGATTCTAGAAGCCTGGGGGGGAGTTACTTTTTCAGGGTCTATAAGGGTGACGTGAATAGCCCCTTCGGACTCGATTTTTTCCAGCAAATATTTTTCAACAAGTCCTTCCATAAAGCCAACCCAGCTAAGCACCCTTAATCTCTTGCGCGGGTAGCCTTCTAGAGCCTCCATAGATCTTGTCAGCAAACATACAGTAAACATCAATCTCGCCCTGTGCAGGCTTAACTTGAAACTCTTCTTTCAGTCCGCAACTACCGCAACCTACCAAGGCACGAGCTTCATCACGAAGAATCTCAACTCTAACAGCTTCTCTTCCGCACCTAGGGCAAGAGAAGAATTTAGGTAAGTGCTTCTTCGGAATACGGACAACTTTCCTCCTTCTCCGCCCCATACCCAATTCCTTCTATACCGTAAAATTCACATCACACCAGTATTTTATGTTTGTCCTTAAATACCTGCCTACTACCATAAAACAATAAAGGGTGCACCTCTTGGAATTGAC
>CAZADP010000216.1:0-1775 GCA_964483905.1 uncultured Candidatus Bathyarchaeia archaeon
ACAAAAAACTTTTGGAATTGGCGCAGCAAGGAAATGTAGTCTTGGATAGTTGGACCATGCCATGGCTTCTTAAAAAAGGTTTTAAGATATGGCTGGAGGCCTCTCTAGAAAAAAGAACGGAAAGAACAGCCAAAAGAGACAGGATAAGCTTTGAAGAAGCCCTAAAGGCATTGGCAAACAAGGAAGAGCAAACAAAGGCTATTTATAAAAAACTTTACGGTTTTAGTTTAGCGGAGGATTTTACACCTTTCAACTTAATTTTGGACACCGACAATCTGAGAGCTGAAGAAGTTTTCCAAGTTCTGTGCATTGTAATTGACAATATTGCCTTTCATTCCGAGAACTGACTGAAAATCCTTGATGAAGGAGCAGAATCAACTATTGACGATATTCCGATGTGTGTAAACATTTATTATAAGCGAACAGCCTTTATCGGATATTTGAGTAAGTTTTAAAGCTTGTTCTAGAAGTATACTCTATATGTTTCTTCTATAGTCAGCCTCTAGAGGCTAGGCGAAGGGGAATAAGAAATGAAAGAAAATGAATGGAACATCAAACACTTGACTTTTGGGTTTCTTGCGGGAACAATCGCTTCTTACATGCTTTTGTGTTCGCCATATATCAGCACTATGTCGGCATGTATGCTCACAATCTTCAATTTCCTCTTTGTCTCTTTGACTTTTCCATTAAACGGAACATTAGTAAGGAAATTGTCCATGCTGTTAATAGGAGATATTATTGGTTTGTTCTGGAATCACCTTTTTTCCCTTTTCGCCTATGCAGTTGTTTACCAATTCGGAGAAATCTTCAACCCCCTGTACGTAATTCTAAGTCCCCTCATGAACCTAGTTTGGATTGTTTCCTTTTGGTCCTTAAGTTTGACAGTTTTGACCAGCTCCAGAAAAGAAAAGCAGAGGTTGAAAATTGATATCTGAAATCTTGGAAACATTATTACTATTCTTGACAGCTTTAATGATAGCCTATCTTGTTCGACATTATGTCTTCACCATGACAGTTCTCAAAAGTGCCCAAAGACGTAAAAGTGCTATTACAGTTGTAAACACAACTTACAAACCTATAGTGTCGATTCTAATTCCAGCCCGAAATGAGGAAAAAGTGATTGCAAGAACCCTCAAAAGAATGACCGAACTAACTTACCCAAAAGACAAACTGCAAATAATAATTATCGATGATGTCTCAACAGATAATACGGGAAAAATAGCAGAACAATACTTAAAGACATACAATAACATCAAAATTGTGCACCGAAACGAACCTGAAGGAGGACGAGGAAAAGCTTCAGCCTTAAATGCTGGATTCAAACATGCGAAGGGCGAAATAATTCTTTGCTTCGACGCAGACTATTATCCGCAAAAGGATATTATAGAGAAACTCGTCAAAGAGTTTGATGACCCAAAAGTTGGAGCAGTGCAAGGAAGAGTCACGGTTTTAAATGAGCCACAAAATATAGTAACAAGACTTGTGGCGTTAGAAAGGACTGGCGGGTACTGTATTGATCAACAAGCACGGAATAGTTTAGGGCTGATCACGCAGTTTGGCGGGACTGTTGGCGGATTTAGACGCGAACTGTGGGAATCCTTGGGCGGATGGGATGAATCTATTTTGGCTGAGGATACTGACTTGACTTTTCGTGTTTATCTTGCAGGTTATCGGGTACGATATGTCAATGACGCAGAATGTTATGAAGAAGCAGTTGAGAGCTGGCGTGCCTACTGGAAGCAAAGATATAGATGGGCCAAAGGTCATATGCAATG
>CAZADP010000217.1:0-1753 GCA_964483905.1 uncultured Candidatus Bathyarchaeia archaeon
TTGAGTAAAACTCAAAAATCTCCTTTTTTCTATTGTTATATCGAATAATTGTTTTGTTGCCTATTTGTCCTACCTAATATACATTCTATTGCATACGTATAGTGCGCGCGAAACCTAAATCAGTTGAAGAGTAGAGGAAGCAACAGCACGTCTTATTTGAACCACTTATCCTGTTTTACCGTATCAACCATGACCTCCTGCTCTTTGCCACAGTTGCCGCAGATGCACCTTTTCTTGATGCCCCTAAACCATTCTAGGCCTTTGCTATACGGATCTGTACAGAAGGTTTCAAGGACGATGAGCTGACTTTTGCAATCTTCACATTCTGGCGACATTTTGCATCATCTCCTTTGCAGCACTTGATAGAGCAAGCCAATTCCCATATGCAAAATATAAAGAATACGGTTAAGCTCCAAACATAACTAGAACATTTCTCCTTAAGTTATTAATACAACTTGAGACGATAAACAAGTAAGAGTAGAGAGGAGATGAATGAATGAATTTAAAAGTAGTAAATTCCGTGATGCTAACATTGTTTCTAGCAAGCATGTCACTTAACCTTGCACCAGCTGTCACACACGCCTCTTCTGGCGAAACAACTTTTTCCGTCCAGCCAAGCATCATTGGCCTGACTTTAATACCTGGCGACAGCTTTGCAGTTAATGTCTACGTCTATGAAGCTGTGGATGTCTATGCTTGGCGAGTTAACATGAAATGGGACCCAGCCGTGTTAAAGGCCACTAAGATCTTTTTCGGAGGCTTCCTCGCCGATAAACCTGAAGGATCTATAACGTTCTCTAGCATAGAGCCAGGTCATCTCTTTGCATTTGAAAGCACTGTTGGCAAATGTGCTGGTGGTAAGTTCGCACGCTTCGCCTTGCTTTGCACCATCACTTTCTCGGTTAAGGCGTTTGGAGATACCGTTCTAGACATCTCGGGCGACGAAACCTATTATGTGCGCTATGCAGATCTTACCTTACTACCTGAACCCACTCCGCGTTATCCGATCATAGAAAACGGTTACTTCGTGAATAGGCTCCCTTGGTGGCTAATGCTGCTGATCAGTCTCCTGCGACTGCTCGGACCTATCCCATGATGCGCGCGCACACATCAAAACGTCAATAATTGATAATGAAGTTTCAGTAACATTCTTCCATACTGAACCCAACACGTATTTACCAGAACCAATCACGCCCTGCAGAAGTTCATCTTGAGGTTTCCGCTTCTTCAACAACGCAGCCTATTTGGATCCAAATAAAACCCTAGGGGGGAGGACCTCTCTATACTCACATGCTAAAGTCTTAGAGTCCTACATCCAGCCACGGATACAGTTTCTTGAGCTTTTTCATAGCCTCGTCAACTTTTTCTTTAGGATACTCGTAGGGAGGCAGTTTGCCAGTATTGTAGTCGTCAAAGGCTTGCATGTCAAAGTAGCCGTGTCCACAAAGCAGGAACAGTATGGTCTTCTTCTCACCAGTTTTCTTGCACTCAAGAGCCTCGTCCACCGCAGCCTTTATGGCGTGGGCAGGTTCGGGAGCCGGCAGTATACCTTCAGTCTTGGCGAAGAGGGTTGCTGCTTCGAAGGTTTGAACCTGATTGTAGGCCTTGGTCTTCACGAATCCTTCTATGTTTAATAGGCATAGGGTTGGGGCCATTCCGTGGTAACGTAAGCCACCGGCGTGGATGGGTGGAGGTATGAACATGTGGCCAAGCGTGTGCATTTTGACCAATGGAATTATTCGAGCAGTGTCTC
>CAZADP010000218.1:0-1695 GCA_964483905.1 uncultured Candidatus Bathyarchaeia archaeon
AAAATGGTTAGTAAAGATCAATCAATAGGCGGAATAATATTTATTGTATGCCTAGTAATCGCCATCTTCTACGTGGTAACACTATTCTATCCATTATGGCTCAACCAATGGCTTGGCATACCACAGGCAGACACCCAATTCTGGCTGATCGCAATACCAGTCTTCATAGCATTCATCGCCGTTATGGGCATAGGTGCTTGGATAGGTTGGACAATGGCTACAACCCCACCGCCGAAACCAATAGAAGAGCTTACAAGTGAAATAGAGGAGAAGAAAGAAGAAGAGAAACCAGAGGAGAAAGAGGAAGCCAAAGCACCAGAGGAACCAGTAGAAGAGAAGAAACCCAAGAAGAAAGGCGAAAAATAGCAGCAGCGTCGAAAAATCAATCCAAAAAGAAACCTATTTCCATATTTTATGTTGAAGACCACTGAAGTATCAAGGGATGGAATAGTCTACAGAAAAGCTAACCAAAAATCCATATTCGAAATTCATAACCGTTTTAATTACGCAGGGTCTAATCTTTCCTCAAGTTCTTAGAATGGTGAACAACTTGTATGCGGTATGGTTAAAAATCGATGAAACCTTGCCGTGGATTGAACTGAAAGGGACCTACCAGACAAGAGGAGACGCAAAAAAGGCAGCAGAAGAATTTCTGAACGCCATTAAAACAAAACTTGTGAAAGTAGCCGAAACAAAGAGACAAATGAAGGCATTGGCCACGGCAAAGCAATAAGCTAAGAAACCTTGGAACTCACTCTTTTCACTCTTTTCAGCGTTTCAGATTTCTCCATATTAAGGCTTTCTCCCTAAGCATGGGCCTGGTACGTAGTACAAACACGTTCTTTCAAGCTTGGAAGGTCTTTTTGGCGCATGTTACAGATTGCCCCTTCAGATCTGTCCATCTGCAACATTCATTCAAGTCTGACACGTAACAAGCCCCGAAGTTTACCAAAAGGTAGAAACTTTGCGCTTCCGAACTCTGCAGAGCTATGCAACGTTTCGCATGTTTTCCATAATGTCGCCTATCCGGCTTATGTTGTTCACAACAATGTTCCTTCGATACGAACTTTTCACGGTATTGACGATTTGCCTTGTTATGAAGCTTGGTCTGCGGACGAAATCGTAGAAGGCGTCATGAATCATTTGCCTAATTTCCTTAAGCGGCACTGGTGTCGGGTATATCTCAGAGATTGCTGCACCTGTCTCCCAATATTCGCTTCCTTTTAGAAGACCCTTGGCCTCGAACTCATCCCACAGTTCAGTTCCAGGATATACACCCAATATATTAAGCTGCGGCAAATCTATCGGAATCTTTTTTGCAAACTCGATCGTATTCTGGATTTCTTTTCGAGTTTCATCTGGAGCGCCGACAATGAAAGACCCTATTATCACATCTATTCCAGCCTTTCTGGCGGTTCTGACTGCCGCTTCTGACTGCGCTGGTGTTGTTCGTTTATTGAGATAGTCTAGGATTCTTTGATTGGCACTTTCGATGCCGAAGTAAAGGACTTTGCAGCCCGCTAGGGCCATCTCCCTCAACATTTCATAGGAGCAGTTGTCGACTCTTCCCTCGCAAATCCAATCCATTTCTATTCTTTCTTTCCTCATGGCTCTGCAAAGTTCGATTACTCTTTTCTGGTTCACCGTAAAGCTGTCATCTACAAAGATAAACTGTTCATATCCTTCACTCGCAAG
>CAZADP010000219.1:0-1655 GCA_964483905.1 uncultured Candidatus Bathyarchaeia archaeon
AGTTCCTTCCAAGTGGTCTAACGGTGCCTCTCTGTGGAAGTGGGAATGAGGTTTTGCATAAACCTTTGAAGTAGTTTGTGCAGCCAACGAAACGTTTGCCAGTCCTTCTGGAGTATAACGTCATAAGTTTTCCAGTATTGCAAATCGGGCATGTGCCAATGGTTCTTTCTTCCAGTCTGGATTTTTTTATGGCGTTGCTTAGTTGTTCTCCAATTGTTTTTTCTTTCTCTTTCAATTCTTTTGCTACTGGTTTAAGGATTTCAACAGCGTCTAAAAGGATGTTTTCTCTTTTTTCGCTGTTTGCTTGGATTGTGTTCATTTTTTCTTCAAGTTCCTTTGTTAGTTTTATTGAGACGACAGCTGGGCAATATTTTTTTAGAGTTTCGAGAACCTCAAAGCCTAATTCTGTTACAACAATTCTTTCGTCTCGAGCGTATTTTCTGTCATAGAGTGTCTGAATAATATTTGCCCTCGTCGCTTTTGTCCCGATTTCTGCCTCCTCCATCTTTTTGAGAAGGCTACTCGGGTTGTATCGTGGCGGTGGTTTGGTGAATTTATCTTCAAAGATGACTTTTTTGATGTTGATTTTTTGTCCCTCTTTTATTGGGGGTAAGAGAACTTCTTCTGACCTTACGTAAGGTCCGTAGAAGCGTAGCCAACCTTCCTTTAAAGTTTGTCTTCCTCTCAGGTAAAATCGATGTCCGTCAACGTTAATGTAGGCTTTCATGCTTTGCCTTATTGCTGGCTCGCCAAAAACTGCCATAAACCTTCGGACAACAAGGTCCCAAACATTTCTTTCAGAAACATCTAGAACTCTTTCTGGCAAGTTTCCAGTTGGGTAAATGGCTGGGTGCGCTGGGTCTTCCTTCTTTCCCTCGTTGGGTTTTAATTCCTTTTTTGCAAGGAGCTCTGCAGTGAGTTTCTTGTATTCGGAAACTTTGTTCAGATTTTTCAGTATAGCCTCATAGTTTATTGCTGATGGAAGCTTTTGACTGCTGGTTCTCGGATAAGAGATTAAAGCGTCGAGGTATAGGCGTTGAGCGATGTTTGAAGTTCGCATTGGAGTATAGCCGAAAAAGCCGTAGGCTTCGCTTTGTAGGGCACCTAAATCAAAGGGTGTTGGTGGTGTTTGTTGGAATTTTTTAATATCTATCTGCTCTATTTCACCGTTTTTTCCCTTACAGGCATCAACTATGGCGTTTGCTTCCATTTTGGTTTCAATAATTGTTTTCTCACATTCTGCTTCAAAAATTGAACCAGCTATTTCGACTTCTGCTTTTATGCTCCAGTAGGGGGTTGGCACAAAACATCTGATGGCTTTTTCTCTAGCTACAAGAAATCTGAGGGTCGGACCTTGCACTCTTCCTGTGCTTAATGTTGCGTATTTCCCGCTCCAATCTTTTGCCGCTATGGTCAAGGCTCTTGAGAGGTTTACACCGTAAAGCCAGTCAACTTCGTGTCTTGTGCGTCCAGCCTCTATGAGTGCAAAATCCAGATGCGGTAGCAGTTGGGCATAAGATTTCTCTAATTCTTCTTTTGTTAGAGTGGAGTATTTCATGCGTTTTGAGCTATCTTCTTTATTGTTACATGCGTATTTTAGTATGCAGTATCCGATAATGCTTCCTTCAATGTCGTAGTCGCATGCGTCAATAAAC
>CAZADP010000220.1:0-1636 GCA_964483905.1 uncultured Candidatus Bathyarchaeia archaeon
TTATAAGCTCATCGGGCACAACTCCCTTTAAAATTTCTTCAGCCAAAAGGCTGTGTTTTTCAGGCGTCGCTTCAGTTTTCTCGTAATCGACATCATGAAGTATGCCGATTAATCCCCATTTGTCTTCGTCTTCTCCAAAATGTTTTGCTACGCTTCGCATTATAGCTTCAACAGCAAACATATGATAAACAACATTCCTTTTCGCTACATTCTTCCTGACAAGACTTAGGGCTTCATCCCTAGTTAGCACAGTACCACCATAAACCTTAATGTAGAAATCTCGTCATTTATAACTTCTTCACATTGTCATACGATTTTGATACAAGAGACGCATACCATCTGGAATGCTATTTGATTGAGCCACGGTTTATGATAAGTTTCGATTTTGGCAAGAATTCTATTCGGGAACACAAATGAGAATAGACTCTTCAGCCTTGAGCGTTTTCCAGCAATTTCAATCCTTTAACTAAGATTAAGGAGTTTTTGAGAAGTTGTTTTGTCTCTTTATCGCTAAGTGAGTTTGTTTTCCATTTTTCCCACATTGATGAAGCAAAAGAAATTATGGTGCAAAGGTCTTTTTCGTTAGCACACATTTTTTGGAAAGCTGATGCTATGTCTTCCTTTCTGCTCACATATACACTGTTGCTACCTAAGAACAGGGCTATTGTTCGAAAAGTGAGGTTGAAAGCCTCGCGAGTCCATCGCTCCTTAGAGCTTTTCGGCAAGATTCTAAACGGAATCCATCTAAGCCATTTGGAATTTTTTTCCGTTTTTGAAACCATGTCATAAACTTTACCTAAATATTCTTTAGCAGATTCCTTTTGCTTTTGAGGAAGCGGTGTCTGAATTAATGGTTTAATGTCCGTTCCCCAAAGAAGCCTCCCTGTGTCCATGAAGTTAGAGTATTCGAATCCAGCTCCTAAAAAAGATCGACCTGACTGAACCTCCTTAAGCGTGGTTATTGCGATAGATAACACTTCACCTAGTATTGATCTCAGATTATTGAAATATTTTCTCTCTATTTCCGCTGCTTTTCGCTCTAAAAACCTTCTCAGCTCTTCACTGTCATCTTTCATAACAACATACACATCTATATCGCTGCGACCAGGAACAAAATCTTCTCTTGCGAAACTTCCTCCAGCATAAATGGCCGTGATTTCGCTCCCGTGCTTTTCAGTTACAAGCGCAATTAGCTCACTTACACTATCATAATAGTCTTTCCGAGTATACATGTGCATGTGCATCTCATCGCTCGGCTTGCTCTGCTATTCAAGTTCTCCGTACATTTGGTCTGGAACCAGTATGTCTGGATATTTGTTTCTTAGCATTAAACGTGCAGCAGAACAGAAGTGACAAGCATCAGCATAGACCTCATCATGGGAGAGACTGAACTTTTCAACTAATGCTACTGGACCGCCACGAACTAAAGGTTCAAGAATCGGATTTTCAGATGGATTGTATTCCTCAATTATTTTCGAGAATGGCTTCTGCCAAGCGTTGCCGATTGAGATGCCTTGACAAACGTGAACGTATCCGAGAGGGTCTACGTGTACTCTTTCTTGTTTGGAGAAATTTTCGTACGGACATTTTGTGAATTCACGCCAATTTTTCTTGTCTGCCTTCTCGGTCAGTTTTG
>CAZADP010000221.1:0-1564 GCA_964483905.1 uncultured Candidatus Bathyarchaeia archaeon
ATTCCAGCCATAGTTGGATCCGATATGAAAACTTATGGACCGTTTGAGCCAGAGGACATAGCGACTTTGCCTTCAGAAAACGCTCGAATTCTCATCAAGCAAGGTATAGCCGTGGAAGTGGAAGCAAAGTGACACCACTTGTGGTAGATGATGGATGAAGGAAATGAAAATTCTTTTTGTTTGCACCGGTAACTCCTTCAGAAGTCCAGTGGCAGAGGCTCTTCTGAAAAAATTTCGAGGGGATTTGAAAGTTGAATCTGCGGGGACATATCCAGCTGGAATGATTGCTCCAAGCGCGAAGAAGTTTCTAGAAAGAGAGAATGCCCCAGAAAAGCTGAAGAAGAGGCCGGAGGGAATAGATCAGAAAAACGTGGAGGAATACGACCTCATAATAGTCATGGATGAAAACCATAAAAGTGAAATCTTAAGGCGATATCCGCAAACGGAAGATAGGATAGAGGTTTGGAACATAGAAGACCCCATTTATCTTCCCGACGGCGCTGACATGGAAGTTTATAGCGAAATAAAAAGGAAAGTGATGGAACTGGCAGAGTCCATCCAAAAATGAGAAAGTGCGACTCTCCTTTCTCTCTCTATAATTTTTCCTCTTTGGGATTAGTCCGAAAAACGCTTGGACTGGGCTTCCTTTTCATTTCACGTAATCTTTAATTCTGTGCGCAACCATCCATTTTTCAGTTTAGGAACCATCTTGATGGATTATGGTTGATGTTTATGGATAAAATTAGGGTAGGCACTTCAGGCTATAGCTATTTTTGGAATGAGGGATTGCCTACTCCTTTCCAATGGTATTGTAACCAGGGTTTTGACACCGTTGAAATCAACGCGAGTTTCTACCGCTTTCCGGTTAGAGGCTGGATCAAAACATGGAAAAAATGTCCTAACAATTTCGACTTCAGCATCAAAGTTCATAGATCAATAACCCAATACCAGAAGTTGAAGCCGAACGCCATCAAAACATGGAGGAAGTTCAAGTCCCTCTTTGAAGAAATGGAGGAAAAAATTTCTTTTTGGCTTTTTCAACTGCCACCCAGCTTCGCCGCAACCTCAGAGAACGTGACAACCTTTTCAAAGTTCTTCTCGGAGCTGGGTCTCGGAAATTCTGCGGTCGTTGAATTTAGACACGCGTCTTGGTGGAATAAAAAGGACATCTGCAAGGATGTTGGAGCAACTTTTTGTTCCGTCGACGCTCCAGATTTGCCAAGAGATATAGTATCAATTAATGACGCCCTTTACATGCGTCTTCATGGAAGAGAAATATGGTATGCATACGTCTACTCGGAACAGGAACTTAAAGAGATAATAGAAACTATAAAAAAGCACGATGCACAGAAGAAGTATATCTATCTGAACAACGACCACGGGATGCTGCCAAACGGGAAATTCCTAATGTCGCACATTTAGAATTTTGGTTAGTTTTCTAACGTCAACAGGTTACCAAAGAAATGTTAAATTCTAGTGGAACTAAACTTGAGCGTGAGGAATATGGTTTGGAATTCAAACATATAATCTACGAGAAAAAAGATGGAGTTGCATGGTTAACCAT
>CAZADP010000222.1:0-1561 GCA_964483905.1 uncultured Candidatus Bathyarchaeia archaeon
TCATGTTAACCTAAAACGGTTTTTCTTATAACGTTTTGTTAGCAACCATCTTATGCCTTATATCATGAAAATAACGCCGTACTTTTTGACGAATCATAACTATTATTAACGAGGTATCGTGCCGCTATCTCGTCGAAAAATGGAGGAAAAGGAAAATGGAAATACGCACGCACAAATGCTAAAAGCTTCGAGAGATTGATAAGATGACAAAATGGAGGGGCAAAGCATCAAAAGTGAAATCATTAGTTTTCTTAATAATGAGGGCATGTCTATTCATGGCGTAGCGGCAGTCAAGCAGCTACCGCCAATACCAGAGAGTGTTTCCCCTCAAATCTCGCTAAAGGGTGCAAAATCGGTTATTTGTTACGGAGTGCCGATCCCAAAAGGAATCGTCTACGCAAAAAGCAATAACTTGGATTTATATTGGCGTTACTGCAACATGCAATACAGAAACTTGGATTCGGTGTCCAACAGGCTTTGCTTGTTTCTAGAAGAAAAGAACTGTTCAGCCACACCAATTTACAGTTGTTTTCCATGGAAAATCGTAAATCGTGAGTTTTGGGGGCATCTACCTTTGGTATACTGGGCAGAAGAAGCTGGCCTAGGTCGGCTTGCCAAATGCAGCCTACTGGTTACTCCAAAATATGGGACTAGAATTCTACTTGGAGGGGTGATAGCAACACAAGAGTTAGAACCTGACGAAAAGGTTAGCGAAGACATTTGTCCTTCAAATTGTTTTGACTGTATAGACGTCTGTCCCGCCAAAGCAATTAAAAGGACAGGCAAAGTCGACCACAATTTATGTATACGCTATTCAAGTTCTAACCCTTTACTCGCGCTTATGCTAAGCAACCAAACAATTAAAAAGAACTACTCTTTCGACAAGCTACTGAACACCGTTGCTGTTGATGATCATGGCATATATTCGTGCTTTGAATGTTTGAAAGCGTGTCCATTGAACATCAGGTAGATAACATTAGGTAGATATAGCGACCTTGCTGGCATAATGCGCGCTAGCGTAACATCAAGGTTCTAGGTACGGATAGTCAAGGATTATTATGATTATTGGTTGTACCCCAAATTTTAAAAAAGAGTTCAAGACGAAACAACGATAGGAAGGAATTCGTTCTTCCTAGAAAATAAGAGACGGTGTGTGGGAAATGATCTTTGTCACCTTGTCAAGGCTTAGGGGTAAGCCGACTAAAGAGAATATTGAAAGGACAAACAAGATTATTGCCAGTGAGCCCAAGGTTAAAGTTCTAGGACTCTATTGGACCCTTGGGAGGTATGACACAGTACTAATCACTGAAGGACCTGACGAGAAGACTGTAATGAAGATGCTTCTAAAGGCTGGAGACTATGCAGCAACCGAAACAATGGTTGCCGTTCCAAGAGAAGAAGCGATAAAGCTCTTATAGGTAAATGTATGTGAGAGACTTTGATTCACGATGAGCTGGGCTGAAGTGCTCAGCTAATTTCCCTCTTTTTAGGGAATCAATTGAATACCTAAGATGGAAACATAGGTAGAGTAACACCGATGACTCCTTTTTCATTTAGAAGT
>CAZADP010000223.1:0-1539 GCA_964483905.1 uncultured Candidatus Bathyarchaeia archaeon
GAGCCATTCGCTGGTATTTCGAACATGACGCCAGACTACTGCGTAACGCTGCTGTGATAGCTTCTGTGGCGTGGTCCAGAGTGATTCTTGATGAAACTTCTACGGTGCTAATTGTACCGGTATTAGGATATGACAAGCTCATTCTGTCCATAATTGTGGGCATCCTGATAGGAATAGCCTCAGTCCTAGTTGTGTTTGTTGTTCATAGATCCGCGAGAGGGTTTTTCGACGAAACGGAAGAGCAGGTCGAACAACTTGGAGAAGGCTAAGATTGCCGTTATTGGGGGAACAGGCTTCGAAAGCTTGTTCAAAGATGCCAGACAGCTACGTCTTGGAACGCCCTATGGAATAGCTCCCGCGCTATCTATTGGAAAGATAAACGATAGGGAAGTGGTTTTCCTTCACAGACATGGTCCAGGCCACCTGGTTCCACCACACAAGATAAACTACAGGGCAAATGTTTACGCTTTATACGAAATGGGTGTAGAGAGAATCATAGCCATAAACGCCGTCGGTGCTATAAACCGCGATTTAAAACCCGGTCAAATTGTAATTCCTCACGATTTTGTCGACTTCACAAGAGTTCGCTCTACAACCTTCTACGATGAGGTACCCGTAACACATGTTGATGTTTCTCAGCCATATTGCCCAGAAATCCGCAAGCTCCTAATAGAAGTTGCAAAGCAAATTGGGTTACCAGTAGTAGACAGAGCTGTGCTGGTCTGCACCGAAGGACCGCGTTTTGAAACTCCAGCAGAAATTGAAATGTTTAGACGGTTAGGCTGCGATATTGTAGGCATGACAGGAATTCCAGAAGCTGTGCTTGCAAGGGAACTTGAAATGTGCTATGCCGCTATTTGTTTTGTTTCGAATATGGCTGCTGGATTACAAGAACGGTTAACAGCCTTTGAATTTTCTAAAGTCTGCAAGGAAATCGTCCCTGAACTGGAGCAAATCTTAATTGGGACTGTTAAGGTTTTACCGCTAAGACGCGAAGGCAACTGCAGATGTGCAAGCGCCCTTGGAAATGCGAGGGTTAAGTAAGTGTTTAAGACAATCCTTTCGGTTGTTGGCGCATACAGACTATACGAGAAGTGGCTCTGGCATCAAGTCAAGAGTGGCGTTAAACTTGAGCACATAGCTATAATTTTGGATGGAAATAGAAGATGGGCTTATGAAAAAGCTCTTGACCCGTGGTTTGGCCATGAAAAGGGAGCTGAAAAGGTTGAGCATTTACTTGATTGGTGCCTAAAACTTCATGTTAAGTCCATAACGCTTTACGCTTTTTCTACCGAGAATTTTCTGCGTACGAGAAACGAGGTCGAAGAGATTATGCGGCTCACAGAAGAAGAATTTAAGAAAATCCTAACCGATGAGCGCATACACAAGAACAAGGTTCGCATCAAGGTGATCGGCAGAGTAAACCTGTTGCCTGAAAGTCTGCAGCAACTGATAACAGATGCGGAAAGCGCGACGCAAGATTATGATGAACACTTTTTGAATATCGCACTTGCCTATGGGGGAAGGGCTGAAATTGTG
>CAZADP010000224.1:0-1517 GCA_964483905.1 uncultured Candidatus Bathyarchaeia archaeon
CGATTATTCCGTTGTGAACGACTGCGACTTGTTCGTGACAATCCGTGTGAGGGTGTGCGTTCACGTGGGATGGTGCTCCGTGAGTAGCCCACCTCGTATGACCCAGTGCGATTCGCCCAGGAAGATCGTCTAAATCGTGCGCCGCATGAACATCATCGATCTTTCCTTGGTCTTTTTTGATGAACAGCCTATTGTTATGGATTGTTGCCTCACCAACCGAGTCGTAGCCTCGATACTCCAGCCTCTTTAGGGCGGCATGAACAATAGGCGCCGCAGCACTGTTCTTAAGTATGCACCCAAATATTCCGCACATCAACGATGCCTCACGAGCTCTGTAACTAAGCCAATCCCCCACGTGCAGATTTAATTAGAGAAAACCAGCATCTATAAGGTTTTTTAGGAAAAAATTCTCAGTTTGAATAACGATTTTTTAAGGGCTCCTTGGACATTTTCTGTGTTTCTGTTAAACCGTTAAAAAAATGTTTAAAGTGGTCCTGGCGATGAACTTATAACTCTATTTGGCATCTTTTTAAGCAACGTCTCTGCGCATAAGTGGTAACAGTTTTATGCAGGCGCTTATATCTAAATTCTCCTCAAACTTGTTCAAGCATGCCCCAAAAGTGAAAAACATAATAGGTAATCATGTATAGTTTATTGTATCGATCTTGCTGCCGCTTCAGGGTCCAGTGGGGGGCAAAGTGCCTAAAGAACCTATATCGTGCGAATATCTTGTAGACAGTCGACTTTGTAAGGCAATAGCCGAACTGCCTGAAGGAAGAGATATGAGAAGGAGATTTTGTAAGAACATCCCAAAGGACTACTGCTGTTATTTATGCTCTGACCGCGAAAATTGTAAGATCAGCTGTTCCTTTCTAGATTCCCCAAGAGAACCATCAATTTTAAAACAAAGTGTACCTTTGGAGGTTGAACGTGAAATCAAGAAATATGAGGAGGAAAAAAGCAAGCTATCGGTCTTATTTGCCAATGGTAAAATTGGGGAACAGTCGTATCTAGCAGCAATCAAGACTTTGGAAAGCAAAATAGAAGAACTCAAAGAAAGCCCTTTACCATCGTTAAATCACGAAATAGTTTCACATGGAGTAAATGAATTTGAAAAGGCAGTTGACTTGGCGGAAAAACCCACTTTACTATGGTACCTAGTCCCATTCTTTTTTGGCATAATTGGTGGAATTGTAGCGTATGTAGGCACGAAAGATGAGGACGAAGGAATGGCAACTAACTTGCTTCTCTTTGGAATAGTGTGGAGCATCGTATTGATAATCATTTATTTGGCTATGCTGGCATCGATTTTCTCACGTTTCTAGCACTTTCTTCGACTTGTTTGTCTGGTTCTTACCAAAGGAATTTTTCCAAAGTCAGGACGAGCCCCGAAGGTTAAATCGTACGTGGAAAGAAGACGAGAGATTTGTTATAAATTCGCTTCCAGAACTACTAATAAAAGGTTTATAAAGGAAACGTCCTCACTTCCTGAGACATGAAGAAGAAACTGTTACTCA
>CAZADP010000225.1:0-1506 GCA_964483905.1 uncultured Candidatus Bathyarchaeia archaeon
TCAAACATGAGTCTCCAACCCTTCCTGGAAGTTTGAAAGGAATTCCACCAGTGGAGGTTGCTGCGGCGATGTTTCCACGGACATCCATCGCAAAGCGCCTACTGTTCCATTTTCGCCTGAAAATTTCATTGTTCCCCTATATTTTTCGTGGAGCCTCTTCCATCTGTCTAATTCTCTTTTTACCACTAATCCGTCAAACTTTTCGAATCCTTGAAGTACAGCAAATTTGTTTGCTCCTTCTCCCACTAAGAAAACGTGATTTGAGTTTTCCATGACTTTTCTAGCCAATGATATTGGATTTTTAATGTTTCTAACTGCGGCTACAGCTCCGGCGTTTAGGGTCTTGCCGTCCATGATAGCTGCGTCTAATTCGATTTCGCCCTCTGCGTTTAGAACGGAGCCGACGCCAGCGTCAAAGGTTGGATTGTCCTCCATGCATTTGACAGCTGCCTCTACGACGTCGAGAGCTGAATTATCATCCAATAAACAATTCATGGCAAGTTTAGCGGCTCTTTCTACGCCCTCGAGGCATGGTTTTTCCAGGTCTCTGGGAATTCTCCAAGCCCCACCATGAACGATGATTGCCCTTTTCAAATAGGTGCTCCCTCCGTTGAGACTATAGGAATGCGCATCCTTTTTGTTTTTGCATTTACCTGCGAGGAGAGGCGAAAGTAAAAAATAACAGAACATTGTTGAATATACATATGCGCACGCAACTAGAACATCTCATTGTAAACTTCTTTTTATTCTGATTCAGATTTTCTTTCGAGAGATTCACAATTCATAATCTTTTTGTGCGAGTGCATTGAGCTAGAGTCGAAAGTAAAAAGGCGGAAAATTTGCACCGTTAGAGCTTGGTGGGTGTTGAACGAATGCAAAAGAGTGAAATAAACCTACTATATGATGGAATAAAATACCTAGAGAAGAAAAAGAAGAAGCGCGCGAAGTAGAGGGCGTTAACCCTGACGGTGACATCAAGAAAAGTGTTAGCTGTAAGAATATCCGTAAGGGAAAGGCGTTGACAAATTTTTCCTCTGCAAAATGTTAGCTAAATGTTAGTTTTCCACAAAAACTGCTTAGAATAGTTTCTGCGCATAAAATTCTTCTCCTAACAGAATCGGTTTTACATAAGCCATCTAGGCTTTCCTTCAAGATATTCTGTCAGAAACTTCGCAAACTCGGAGCTAGACGAATATGGTTTCAAGATTCCCTCATTCACCAAGACTTCAATAGAGCTGGCGACGGCTTTAGAAATCATGTCGGCTACCCCAACGGGCCTTCCACCGTCCCCCAATTTTTCAAGCAGCAAATCCACCACATCCGTGTACTTCCGTTTTATTTCAACCACCCAACGTCCTGCTTCTACGCGCGGTCCAGAAATAGTGTGAGTTGCTCCAAGGTGTTTTCGCAAAAACTTTTCACACTCCACCCTCTTTCTGAGGGGCGGTCCTAGATGCTTTTTTATGGGTGGAAGAAAGCGCCTCTCAACCTCAAAAAGGAACATGT